>NZ_JBEZJZ010000056.1:0-52885 GCF_040651455.1 Streptomyces sp. NPDC048483 | reverse complement strand
TGGTGTTGTTGGGTGCGGTGACGGCCCTGCACGGCTTCGCCGCTACGGTCCGTCCCCTCCCGTGGGTGGGTGGTGGGGCCGGTGGGGGTGGGCGTGGTGTGTCCTGTGCCCCATGACTGGGTCCACTTCCTGCACCCGACCACGCACGTACACCCCCACTGTTCTCCACCACCCCCAACGGGGAGGTGCCGGGCCGCAGGACGGAGTCCGGAGGCTCGGTGCCGCAGCCGAACAGCCCCGCGCAGCGGCACCGCCCGCCGCTGGGGGTACCTCCCACGCCCTTTAGGCAGTGGGGGAGCAACGGCGGGAAAGCCAAACGTCGGCCCAGGCAAAGCGCAGCGAACGGGCAACGGCGAACAACCCCCACGGCGGGAAAGCCGACAACGTGGGGCGCAGGCCAAGCGGCAGCGGTTAGGCCTCGTCCTCCGGAGGCCGCCCGTCCTCCGGCCGGTCCGCGGGGTCGGCGGGGCCCTGGCCCGGAGGATTCGGGCCAGGGCCCGCGTCGTCGGCGGGCCTCGGCTCGCGGGGTTCCTTGGGCATCGGCCGTGGCGGCCGCGTACGCCCGCTGGTGGTGTCGCGCAGATAGGACCCGTCGCGGCCGTCCGCGACCCCGCCCTCGGCGGCCAGGCCCGGTCCGGCATGCGGATCGCGGCGGCGCAGATAGCGTTCGAATTCGCGGGCGATGGCCTCCCCCGACGCCTCCGGCAGCTCGGCGGTGTCCCGGGCCTCCTCCAGCGACTGGACGTACTCGGCGACCTCGCTGTCCTCGGCCGCCAGCTGGTCCACGCCCAGCTGCCAGGCGCGCGCGTCCTCGCTCAGCTCGCCGAGCGGGATGCTGATGCCGAGGAGGTCCTCCAGGCGGTTGAGCAGCGCCAGGCTGGCCTTGGGGTTGGGCGGCTGGGAGACGTAGTGCGGCACCGCCGCCCACAGGCTCACCGCCGGGACGCCGGCGTGGGTGCAGGCCTCCTGGAGGATGCCGACGATGCCGGTGGGGCCCTCGTAGCGGGACTCCTCCAGGTCGAGGCGGGACGCCAGGTCGGCATCGGAGGTGACGCCGCTGACCGGTACCGGCCGGGTGTGCGGGGTGTCGCCGAGCAGCGCGCCCAGCACCACCAGCATCTCCACGCCCAACTCATGGGCGATGCCCAGGATTTCGTTGCAGAACGAGCGCCAGCGCATGCTGGGCTCGATGCCGCGGACCAGGACCAGGTCGCGTTGTCTTCCCTTGCCGCCCGCACCGCCGCCGACGCGGACCACGGAGAGCCGGGTCGTCGGCCAGGTGATCTTGCGCGTGCCGCCGTCCAGGAAGACGGTCGGGCGGTTCACCTGGAAGTCGTAGTAGTCCTCCGCGTCCAGCGCGGCGAAGACCTCGCCCTTCCATTCCCGGTCCAGGTGTGCGACCGCGGCGGAGGCGGCGTCGCCGGCGTCGTTCCAGCCTTCGAACGCGGCCACCATGACCGGGTCGATCAGCTCGGGCACCCCCTCGAGCTCGATCACCCAGCGCCTCCTTCCGACCGGTCCGGCCGCCCTGCGGCGGCCACCGGCAGCAGTTCCATTACGTGCGTTCCCAACACTACGGCGTCCGGGGCACCCGCCCGCAGCCCCTGTGCACGAACGGGTACCGATTCATCCGACGTGTTGCGGGGATGTTCGCCGTTGCCCGCTCAACTTCCGTACGGGGTCTGGACGCGGTCTCGGGCGTAGGTCTATACATCGGATGACCGGGAAAGGTCCGATGTTCCGTCCAATCTTCCTTCCGAGGGTCCGTCCGAGGTCCGGTCCGAGGTCCGGTCCGTTATGACGTCCGACGTTCTTCGGCGGAAACCCGGACTTCCGCGACATCCAGGGGGCGTGCGCATGGCCGCAGTCGACACCGTCACGGGGCTGGAGGTCCACGACGTCCGCTTTCCCACCTCGGAGCAGCTCGACGGCTCGGACGCCATGAACCCCGACCCCGACTACTCCGCCGCCTATGTCGTGCTGCACACCGACGGCGGGCCACCGGGGCACGGCCTCTGCTTCACCATCGGCCGCGGCAACGAGGTCATGGCGGCCGCCATCCGCGCGCTGGCGCCCTATCTCGTCGGCCGCCCGGCGCCCGCCACCGCCGCGGATCTCGCCGCCCTGCACCGCGACGTCACCCACGACTCCCAGCTGCGCTGGCTCGGCCCGGAGAAGGGCGTGATGCAGATGGCGGCGGGCGCGGTGGTCAACGCCGCATGGGATCTGGCGGCCGCCCGCGCGGGCCTGCCGGTCTGGGAGTTCCTCGCCGCGCTCAGCCCCGAGGAACTGGTCTCGCTCGTCGACTTCCGCTATCTGACCGACGCGCTGACGCCCGAGGAGGCGCTGGCCCTCCTGCGCGCCGCCGAGCCCGGCCGCGCCGCGCGCGCCGCCCGCCTCAAGGCCGAGGGCTACCCCGCGTACACCACCTCGCCCGGCTGGCTCGGCTACGACGACGGCAAGCTGGTGCGGCTCGCCAAGGAGGCGGTGGCGGACGGCTTCGGCCAGATCAAGCTCAAGGTGGGCGCCGACCTCGCCGACGACACCCGGCGGATGCGGCTGGCCAGAGAGGCCGTCGGCCCCGGCGTACGGATCGCGGTGGACGCCAACCAGCGCTGGGAGGTGGCCGAGGCGGTCCGCTGGATGACCGCGCTGGCGCCGTTCACCCCGCACTGGATCGAGGAGCCGACCAGCCCGGACGACGTGCTCGGGCATGCCGCGGTGCGCGCCGGGCAGCCCGTGAAGGTCGCCACGGGGGAGCATGTCGCCAACCGGGTCGTCTTCAAGCAGCTGTTGCAGGCCGGCGCCGTGGACTTCGTCCAGATCGACGCGGCCCGGGTGGCCGGGGTCAATGAGAACCTCGCCATCCTGCTGCTGGCCGCGAAGTACGGCGTACCGGTCTGCCCGCACGCCGGCGGCGTGGGGCTGTGCGAGCTGGTGCAGCATCTGGCGATGTTCGACTACGTGGCGGTGTCCGGGAGTTGGGACGACCGGGTCATCGAGTACGTCGACCATCTGCACGGCCACTTCACCGACCCGGCCGTCGTGGAGCACGGCCGCTACCGCGCCCCGTCAGCGCCCGGCTTCTCCGCCCGGATGAAGCCGGAATCCGTCGCCGCCCACCGCTTCCCCGACGGGCCGGTATGGCGCGCCCGTCATCCGCAACAGGAGCCGGAGGTATCCGTATGAGCGCAGGACCGCACCCCGCCGACTTCGCAGGAACGGCCGCCCTCGTCACCGGCGGCGGCTCCGGTATCGGCGCGGCCACCGCCGCCCTGCTCCTGGCGCGCGGCGCCCGGGTCGCCGTACTGGACCGCGACCCGTCCGGTGCGCCCGCCGGGACGGTCCCGGTGAAGGCCGATGTCACCTCCGGTGCCGCCGTACGGGCCGCCGTCGACGACGCCGTACGGGAGCTGGGCGGTGCCCTGCACACCCTCGTCGGCAATGCGGGCATCGGCGCCGTGGGCACCGTCGAGGACAACGACGACGCGGAGTGGGGCCGGGTCCTGGACGTGAACCTCCTGGGAATGGTGCGCACCGCCCGTGCCGCGCTGCCGTATCTGCGCCGCAGTGCCGCCGAGGCGCCGGGCCGGGTCTCCATCACCCACACCTGCTCCATCGCCGCCACCGCCGGCCTGCCGCAGCGCGCGCTCTACAGCGCCAGCAAGGGCGCGGTCCTCTCGCTGACCCTGGCGATGGCCGCCGACCACGTCCGCGAGGGCATCCGGGTCAACTGCGTCAACCCCGGCACCGCCGACACCCCGTGGATCGGCCGCCTCCTCGGCCGGGCGGACGACCCGGCCGCCGAACGCGCCGCCCTGAACGCCCGCCAGCCCATGGGCCGGCTGGTCACCGCCGGCGAAGTGGCCGCCGCCATCGCGTACTTGGCGTCCCCGGCCGCCTCCGCCGTCACCGGCACCGCACTCGCCGTCGACGGCGGCATGCAGGGCCTGCGCCTGCGCCCCGCCACCTGACCCGTACCGGCCCGCCACCTGACCCCGTACCCCCAGCCGCACACCACGCCCAGGGACCACCACACGACCGAGGGACCACCATGAGACTGCGTACGACCGGCGCGGCGGCCACTGCCGTGCTGCTCGCCACCGCCGCGCTCGCCGGCTGCAACCGCGGCAGCGACGCCGCGGGCGGCAAGGTCGGCATCGACATGCCCCGTACGGACACCGACTTCTGGAGCTCCTATCAGCAGTATCTCGAGAAGGGGCTGGAGAACGGCGGCCCGCCCGCCCTGCCGCTGTCCAACTCGCAGAACGACATCGCCAAGGCCGTCTCCCATGTGCAGGCGCTGACCGACCAGGGTGCCAAGGCGATCGTGATGGCCCCGCAGGACACCGGCGCCATCTCCGCCGAGCTGCAGCGCCTGGCGGAGAAGAAGATCCCGGTGGTGAGCGTGGACACCCGCCCCGACGAGGGCGAGGTCTACATGGTCGTACGGGCCGACAACCGCGCGTACGGCGAGAAGTCCTGCGAGTACCTGGGCAGGCAGCTGGGCGGTCGGGGCCGGGTCGCCGAGCTGCAGGGCGACCTCAGTTCCGTCAACGGGCGGGACCGCTCGCAGGCGTTCGCGTCCTGCATGAAGAAGAAGTTCCCGAAGATCACCGTCCATGAGCTGGCCACCGACTGGAAGGGCGAGGTCGCCTCCGCCAAGCTGCAGAGCCTGCTCGCCCAGCACAAGGACATCGACGGGATCTATCTGCAGGCCGGGGGTGCGTTCCTGCAGCCGGTGCTGGCCCTTCTGGAGCAGAAGAAGCTCCTCAGGCCCGCCGGCGGCGACGGCCACATCGCCATCATCTCCAACGACGGCATACCGGACGAGCTCGAAGCGATCCGCGCCGGGAAGATCGATGCCACCCTCTCCCAGCCCGCCGACCTCTACGCCAAGTACGCGCTGTACTACGCCAGGGCGGCCCTGGAGGGGAAGACCTTCAAGCCGGGGCCGACCGGCCACGGTTCCACCATCGTGAAGATCAAGAACGGTCTGGAGGACCAGCTGCCGGCGCCCCTGGTCACCAAGGCCACCGTCGACGACCCGAAGCTGTGGGCCAACCAGCTCGGGAAGAAGAAGTAGCCGTGGCCGCGACGACGACCGGGCAGCCCGCGGTCCGTGCCGAGGGGATCGTCAAGCGCTACGGGCCGACCGTCGCCCTCGACGGGGCCCGGCTGACCGTACGGCCGGGGGAGTCGCACGCCCTCGTCGGCCGCAACGGCGCGGGCAAGTCCACCCTGGTGTCCGTGCTGACCGGGATGACGCGGCCGGACGCCGGCGAGGTCCGCTTCGGCGGCGGGCCCGCGCCCGGCTGGGACGACACCGCCGCCTGGCAGCGCAAGGTCGCCTGCGTCTACCAGAAGTCGATGACGGTGCCGGAGCTGACCGTCGCGGAGAACCTCTACCTCAACCGCTTCACGGGCGGGCGTACCATCCGCTGGCGGGCGCTGCGCGAGCGGGCCCGCGCGCTGCTCGCCGAATACGGCGTCGAGGTCGATCCGGCCGCCCGGATCAGGGAACTGGGCGTGGAGCAGCGGCAGTTCGTCGAAATCGCCCGTGCGCTCTCCTTCGGCGCCCGGCTGATCGTCCTCGACGAGCCCACCGCCCGGCTGGACGCGGCCGGTATCGACCGGCTCTTCACCAAGCTGCGCTCCCTGCGCGCCCAGGGGGTGGCCTTCCTGTTCATCTCGCACCACCTCCAGGAGGTCTACGAGCTGTGCGACACCGTCACCGTGTTCCGGGACGCCCGCCATGTGCTGACCGCCCCGGTCGCCGGGCTGGGCAAGGAGGAGCTGGTCGCGGCGATGACGGGTGAGGAGGCGGGGGCGGCGCGGCGGGTGCGGACGGCGGCGCGTGTGGCGGGGGAGCCGGTGCTGTGCACCGAAAGGCTGGCGCTCAAGGGCGAGTTCGTGCCGCTGGACCTGACCGTCCGGGCCGGTGAGGTGGTGGGCCTGGCGGGCGCCACGGCCAGCGGCAGCGCCGCGATCGGCGCGACGCTGGCGGGGCTGCGGGCCCCGGACGGCGGCCGGATCGCGGTGCGCGGGCGGCCGGTCCGTACGGGCAGCGTGCCGCATGCGATCGCCGCGGGCATCGGCTACGTACCGCAGGACCGGCACCGTGAGGGCCTCGTGATGGGCCGCAGTGTCGCCGAGAACGCCACGCTGACCGTCGCGGACCAGCTGGGGCCGCTGGGGACCGTACTGCCCTCCAGGACCCGCAGGTTCGCCGCCCGCATGATCGCGTCGCTGGACATCAGGACGACCGGACCGGGCCAGCCGGTGTCCGGGCTCTCCGGCGGCAATCAGCAGAAGGTTGTCGTCGCCCGTGCGCTGGCCCGCGAGCCGAGCGTGCTGGTCGCCGTCCGGCCCACCAATGGCGTGGACGTCAGGTCCAAGGACGCGCTGCTCGGCGTCGTACGGGAGGTCGCGGACGGCGGCAGTGGCGCGGTGATCGTCTCCGACGAGCTGGACGATCTCCGCGCCTGCGACCGGGTGCTGGCGGTCTTCCACGGCCGGGTGATCGCCGAATTCGGCAGCGGCTGGAGCGATCACGAGCTGGTGGCGGCGATGGAGGGCATGACGGGCGGCGGAGGCCGGGACGCCTCGCCGGGCGCACGGGACGCCCCGACGGGAACACAGGACGCGGAGCCGTGCACCAAGGACACGGAGCCGGGCACACGGGACACCGAAGGGACCGCGCCATGACCGGGACCGCATCGCCGCCGGCCGCCGACGCGGTGGAGAAGGCATCCGTACGGGGGAGCCGGCCCCGTATCGACGTCGCCCGCCGGCGGGACTTCTCGCTGGTCCCGGTGATCTTCGTCCTGGGCGTCATCGGCTTCATCGTCTCGCCCGCCTTCCTCACCCAGGACAACCTCATCGGCGTCGTCCAGCAGTCCACGGAACTGGGCCTGCTGGTGCTCGGCGAGGCACTCATCCTGATCAGCGGGCGGATGGACCTGTCGCTGGAGTCGACCATCGGCCTGGCGCCGGTGCTCGCCCTGTGGCTGGTGATGCCCGCGCACGGTGCCCGCTTCGCCGGTCTGGAACTCTTCCCCGCCTGGACGGCGGTCCCGCTCTGCCTGGCCGTCGGCGCGGCGGTCGGCGCCACCAACGGCTTCCTCATCCTCAAGCTGCGCGTCAACGGCTTCATCGCCACCCTCGGCATGCTCACCATGCTCCGCGGTCTCCAAGTGGGCATCTCCGAGGGCCGCTCCCTCGGCAACGTCCCCGAGTCCTTCGCCTATCTGGGCAAGGCCGACTGGCTCGGCATCCCGGCCGCCGTCTGGATCTGCCCGGCCCTCTTCGCGCTCGGCGGCGCGGTCCTGGGCTACCTCCGGCACGGCCGGGCGCTGTACGCGATCGGCGGCAACCCGGAGGCGGCCCGCGCGGCCGGCGTACGGGTGGACCGGATCACCTGGACCGTGCTGGCCGTCGGCGGGGTGCTCGCCGCCTTCGCCGGGATCCTCTACACCGGCCACTACGGTGCGGTCTCCGCCTCCCAGGGCAACGGCTGGATCTTCCAGGTCTTCGCCGCCGCGGTGATCGGCGGCATCAGCCTCAAGGGCGGCCGCGGCACCCTCTTCGGCGCGTTCACCGGCGTACTGACCCTCCAGCTCGTCATCAACGTGATGACGCTGGGCGGGGTGCCGCCGCTGTGGACGCAGTTCCTCAACGGCATGATCATCATCATCGCGCTGGTCATCTCCCGCTTCACCAGCGGCGAGAAACAGGACTGAGGGCCCGCCCCATGTCGTATCCCCCTTGCAGGCCGAGGGAGTTGGGGTCCACGGGCGTGAACGTCCCGCCCCTCGGTCTCGGCTGCGCGCCGCTCGGCAACCTCTACCGCGCCGTCCCGGAGGAGTGCGCGCAGGACGTCGTCCGCACCGCCCTCGCCACCGGGGCCGCGTACTTCGACACCGCCCCGCACTACGGCCTCGGTCTGTCGGAGGAACGCCTCGGCCGGGCGCTGCGCGGCCGCGACCGCGCCGGCTACACCCTGTCCACCAAGGTGGGCCGCCGGCTGCGGCCGCTCGCGCCGGGGGAGGAGGCGGCCGGTGAGGGCTTCGTCGAGACCCCCGCACGGGCCCGCGTAAGGGACTTCACCCGCGACGGCATCCGCGCCACCCTCGATGCGTCCTTGGAGCGGCTCGGCGTGGACGCCGTCGACATCGTCTATCTGCACGACGCCGAGGACCATCTGCGCGAGGTGTACGAGACCGGCTTCCCGGCCCTCGCCGAGCTGCGCGACCAGAAGGCCGTCCGCGCCATCGGCTTCGGCATGAACCACAGTGACGTACTGGCCCGTCTGGTGGCCGACCTCGAGGTGGATGTCGTCCTGTGTGCCGGCCGCTGGACGCTCCTGGAGCACACCGCCCTCGGCGACCTGCTGCCGGTGTGCGAGCGCCGCGGCACCTCCGTGGTCGTCGGCGGCGTCTACAACTCCGGGCTGCTGGCCGACCCGTCGCCCGGCGCGCCGTACAACTACGCGCCCGCGCCCGCCGCGCTGCTCGGCCGGGCGCGTCAACTCGCCGCCGTGTGCGACCGGTTCGGGGTTTCCCTCAAGGCCGCCGCGCTGCGCTTCCCCTTCGGGCACCGGGCCGTCGCCTCGGCCGTCGTCGGCGCCGCCACACCGGACGAGATGGCCGAGAACGCCCGGCTGTTCACCCAGGACATCCCGGACGAGCTGTGGCATACGCTCGTCGCCCGCGGCCTGCTCGACCCCGATCTGCCGCTGCCCCTGAACGACTGAGCCCGACCCGGGAGCGCGCCCCTGATGCGTATCGATGCCCATCACCACCTGTGGGACCTGACCCGCCGCCACCAGCCGTGGATGGACGGGCCCTGGGCCGACCCGATCCGCCGCGGCTACGCGCTGCCCGACCTCACGCCGCATCTGGCCGCGCACCGGGTCGACGGCACCGTCCTCGTCCAGTCCTCGTCCTCGTACGAGGAGACCGCCGAACTGCTCGCCGTCGCGGCGGGGGAGGGGCCGGTCGCCGGTGTCGTCGGCTGGGCCGGCCTCACCGACCCGGCGCTCGCCGAGGCCCTCGCGGCGCTGCCCGCCGGCCTGGTCGGCATCCGCCATCAGGTCCAGGACGAGCCGGACCCCGACTGGCTCACCCGCCCGGAGGTCCTGCGCGGCCTGGGCGTGCTCGCCGATGCCGGCCTGGTCTACGACCTCCTGGTCACCCCGCGCGAACTCCCCGCCGCCCGCGCCGCCGTGCGCGCCCTCCCGGGCCTGTCCTTCGTCCTGGACCACGCCGGCAAACCCGCGGTGGCGCGGCGCGACTGGCAGCCCTGGGCGGACGCTCTCACCTCCCTCGCCGAGCTGCCCAACGTCACCTGCAAGCTGTCGGGGCTGGTCACCGAGGCCGACTGGGACGCCTGGCGGCCGCAGCAGATCCTGCCCTATGCCCGGCATGTGCTGGATGCCTTCGGTCCCGACCGGGTGATGTTCGGCTCCGACTGGCCGGTGTGCACCCTCGCCGCCGACTACGACGACGTCCTCGCCCTGGCGGAGTCGGCCACCGGCCGGCTCACGGAGGCCGAGCGGGCGGCGGTGTTCGGGGGGACGGCGGGGCGGGTTTACGGGATCAAGGGCCAGGGGGGCGGAGGCTAGGGGGCCGGGCGTGCAGGGTGGGGCGCTGCTGGGTCCGGGGTCCGGGGGCCGGGGTCCGGGTTCCGGAGGCCGGATGACTGCGGGTCGTGCCGGAGGGGCGGCTTCCCGTCCGGATTCCGCCAGCTTCGGCCGGCGCACCGTCGGACGATGGAGGCGCACCGCTGCCTGCAAGGCGGTGCGGTCCACGGGACGGACCTCCTCCGTGCGGTCCACGGGACGACCTCCTAGGTACGAGGTGATGACGATGGCGACAGCGGTGACGGCTTCCGGTGCGCGGCCGCTCGGCGGCAAGGTGGCACTGGTGACCGGCGGCAGCCGGGGGATCGGGGCGGAGATCGCGGCGCGGCTGGCCGCCGAGGGGGCCGCGGTGGTGCTGACGTACCGCAGCCGCAAGGACCTCGCGGAGCAGGTGGTCGAGCGGATCGCGGAGGCGGGCGGGCGGGCCTGGGGGGTACGGGCGGACAGTGCGGACCCGGAGGCGGTCTGGGCCGCGGTCGCGGGGGTCGCCGACCGGCTGGGCAGGCTCGACATCCTGGTGAACAACGCCGGCATCAATGTGGTCGGGCCGTTCGAGGGGATCTCCGTGGAGGATGTCGACCGGGTGCTGCGGACCAATGTCCGGGGGCCGTTCCTCGTGACGCAGGCCGCGGCCCCGCATCTGAGCGAGGGCGGGCGGATCATCTCCATCGGCAGCTGTCTGGCCGAGCGGGTCGTCCTCCCCGGCAGCACCCTCTACGCCACCAGCAAGGCCGCGCTCATCGGCCTGACCAGGACGCTGGCCAGGGAACTGGGGCCGCGCGGCATCACTGCCAACCTGGTGCAGCCCGGTCCGATCGACACCGACATGAACCCGGCCGACGGCGACGGCGCACCGGCACAGGCCGGACTGACCTCCCTCGGCTCCTACGGGCAGGCCTGCGACGTCGCGGCGACCGTGGCCCACCTGGCCGGGGAGGGCGGACGGTTCATCACCGGCGCCACCATCACGGTGGACGGGGGATTCGCGGCCTGAAGCGGCCGGGCGGCAGGGTGCGGTAGGGCAGCAGGGCAGCAGGGAGGGTACAGGGCCGCGGTCCGGCGTCACAGCGATGCGCGCAGCCACTGCTCCACGCTCGCGATGTGCACCGTCGCCCATGCCCGCGCCGCCTCGGCGTCACGGTCGCGCAGGGCGCCGAGGATCGCGCGGTGCTCGGTGAGGGTACGGGCCACCGCGTCCTTCTGCGTCAGCCCGCGCCAGACCCGGGCCCGGGTGGTCGGCCCGGACAGCCCCTCCAGCAGGGAGCAGAGCACGGAGTTGCCGGAGGCGGCGACGATGTTGCGATGGAACTCCAGGTCGCAGGCGACCAGGTCCTCGACGGACGGCTCCGGGCCCAGCGCATTCAACTGGCCCTCCAGGTCGTCCAGTTCCGCCGCGGTCATCCGGCCGGCCGCCATCGCCGTCGCGGCCGGCTCCAGGATCCGGCGTACGGCCAGGAATTCCAGCACCGTGTCGTCGCGGTGGAAGTCCACCACGAAACTCATGGCCTCCAGCAGGAGTTGCGGATCGAGGCTGGTGACGTAGGTGCCGTCGCCCTGGCGGACGTCCAGGATCCGGATGAGGGAGAGCGCGCGCACCGCCTCGCGCAGCGAGTTGCGGGACAGACCGAGCTCGGCCGCCAGCTCGCTCTCCTTCGGCAGCCGGTCGCCCGGCCGCAGCGCGCCGGAGACGATCATTCCCTTGATCTTCTCGATGGCCTCGTCGGTGACCGCCATGGCCGCCCTCCCCGCAGACATCCGATGTCTGGGCCATTATGACCTGCCGCGGGCTCCCCAGCCGGTCCCGTACGCCGACCAGTCCTCCTCCGTGGCCGCGAAGTCGACATACAGTGCCGTTCCGAACCGCTGCCGGCCCCGGTCCTCGCGGGTCAGCCCCAGTCGTATACCCCGCACCGCGGCCCGTACGGTCTCCGCCGAGGCGTGGTGGCCCATGTCGTCGGTGTGGAAGAACGGCAGCCCCATCAGCAGATCGGTGTCCTTGGGCGTCGCCTCCAGCGCCAGCCGGGTCTGCCGCGCCACGTAGCCGCCGTAGAGGCTCTCGGCCGGCAGCGCGGTGTCGTACGACATCAGCGCGATCTGGTCGACGCGGCGCGCCACCTGGCCGAAGAACCGCTGGGATATCCACTTGCGGTGGCCCGTCAGGGCGTTGCTGACCGTGTGCAGATGGGGCAGCGGGTCTATCTGGTGGACGGCGACGGACAGGACACCGCCCCGCGCGCGCACGGCAGGGCCGAGCCGGTCCAGCAGCCGCAGATAGTCGGGGTTGTCGGAGTGCAGTGGTTCCACGTCCAGATGGACTCCGGCGAAACCGTCTGCGAGCACCTGCCGGGCGCTCGCCACGATCGCCTTACGGGCCGCGGCGTCCGCCAGCCGCAGCCCGCCATGCTCGCCCGGCTCGTACACCAGCCGGTCGCCGAGCCATGCATGCACCCTGACCTTCGGCAGCTCGCGGTGCACCCCGGCGATCAGCCGGCCGGCGCGTGGGTAGGCCCTGCGGGCCGGCGGCAGGGTGCCGTCGTGCTCCAACGGCCCGGCGTGGACGTACAGATCGCGGATGCCGGTGCCCTCGAGGCGGCGCCGCAGTGCCGCCAGGTCGGAGGCGTCCCGCCGCCCGTCCACCCACGCATGCCCGAGCCAGAGCGCATCGCGCCCGCGGGTGGTGGCATCGGGCGCGGCCGTCCCCGCGTACCCGACCCGCAGCGCCGTCGCCCCGACCGTCACCGGCAGGACGACCAGTACGGCCACCAGCCAGGCCGCCCACTTCGCCACCCGCCGAAGCCTTCGCCGATCCATTGCAGACCCCCGTGTCCCCTGTTGTCCCCCGCTGAGGTGTCTCTTCGTCCTCCGCTGAGGCGTCTCGGTGAACATCATCGCAGCCGTCACTGACAGTGACCATCCCGGTCGTCCGGCCTGTGGACAACCGCGAGCGGAGACGACGCGGAGACGACGGGCGGATACGACGGGCGGACACGAGGAGCAGACGCGACGATGGGGCGGCCCCGAGGCCCGCCCCATGCCTGACGCATCGTCAGTCCGTCAGCATGTCCTTCACCTTGGCCCGGACGTCCTCCGTGTCCAGTCCGCGGATCATCAGCGTGGTCCGGCGGCGCAGCACATCGTCGACCGTCTCGGCCCACTCGTGGTCGCGGGCGTAGGCGACCTGCGCCCAGATCTCCGGCGCGTCCGGGTGGATGCGCTCGGCCAGCGCCGGGTTGTCGTTGGCCAGCCGGGCGATGTCGAAGGACAGCGAGCCGTAGTGGGTGGCCAGGTGGCGGGCGGTCTCCGGGGCCATCCGCGGGCCGGGGGTGCCGCCGTCGACCAGCAGCCGGTGGGCGACCGCGTTGGGGTTGGCGATACCGGGCAGCGGGAGCTTCTTCGGCAGCTGGGAGATGGGCTCCATGTCCTCGCCCAGCGGCTGGCCGGGCAGCGCGGCGAGCTTGTTCATCACCGTACGGCCGATGTGGCGGAAGGTCGTCCACTTGCCGCCGGCGACCGACAGCATGCCGCCGCTGCCCTCGGTGACGACCGTCTCGCGCTTGGCCTTGGAGGTGTCGCCGGGGCCGCCGGGCAGCACCCGCAGACCCGCGAAGGAGTACGTGATCAGGTCGCGGGAGAGCTGCTGGTCGCGGATGGAGAAGGCGGCCTCGTCCAGGATCTGGGCGGTGTCCTTCTCGTTGACCGCGACATCCGCCGGGTCGCCCTCGAACTCCTCGTCCGTGGTGCCCAGCAGCAGCATGTCCTCCCAGGGGAGGGCGAAGGTGATGCGGTACTTGTCGATCGGCGTGGCCAGCGCGGCCTTCCAGGGGGCGGTCCGCTTGAGGACCAGGTGGGCGCCCTTGGACAGACGGATGGAGGGGGCCGCCTTCGGGTCCTCCATCTTGCGCAGGTGGTCGACCCAGGGGCCGGTGGCGTTGAGGACCAGGCGGGCGCTGACGCCGAACTCCTGGCCGTCCATACGGTCCTTGAGCTCGGCGCCGGTGACCCGGCCCTGGGTGAAGCGCAGTCCGGTGACCTCGGCGTGGTTGAGGACCGTGGCGCCGGCCGCGACCGCCGCACGGACGGTCATCAGGGCCATCCGGGAGTCGTTCATCTGGTCGTCGCCGTACACGGCCACGGCCTTGAGGTTGTCCGTCCGCAGCTCGGGCACGTCGCGCGCGGCCTTGGACGGGCTTATGACATGGCCGACGCCGTCGCCGAACGCGGACAGCGCGGAGTAGGCGAAGACGCCCGCGCCGAGCTTGGCCGCGCCGTGCGGGCCGCCCTTGTAGACGGGCAGGTAGAAGGTGAGGGGGTTGGCGAGGTGCGGTGCCACCTGGCGCGACACCGCACGTCGCTCGAAGTGGTTCTCCGCCACCAGCTTGACCGCGCCGGTCTGCAGGTAGCGCAGACCGCCGTGCAGCAGCTTGGAGGAGGCGGAGGAGGTGGCGCCGGCGAAGTCACCGGCGTCCACCAGGGCCACCCGCAGTCCGGCCTGCGCGGCGTGCCAGGCGGTGGAGATGCCCAGGATGCCGCCGCCGATCACCAGGAGGTCGTACGTCGCCTTGGAAAGCTGCTCCCGGGTCTCGGCACGGCTCGCGGTGGAACCGCTGGCCGGGTGCGTCCCGAGGGCCGGGACGCTCTGCAGGGTGCTCATGATGTGCTCCTCGTCAGCTCTCGTCGTCGTCGAGCCAGCCCATGGTCCGCTCGACGGCCTTGAGCCAGCTCTTGTATTCGCGGTCACGGGTGGCCGCATCCATCCGGGGGGTCCATTCGGCGGCCCGGCGCCAGTTGGCGCGCAGTTCGTCGGTGCTGGACCAGAAGCCGACGGCCAGTCCGGCCGCATAGGCAGCGCCGAGGCAGGTGGTCTCGGCGACCATCGGGCGCACCACGGGGGCGTCCAGGAAGTCCGAGATGGTCTGCATCAGCAGGTTGTTGGAGGTCATGCCGCCGTCGACCTTGAGTGCGGTCAGCTCGACGCCGGAGTCCTTGGTCATGGCGTCGGTGATCTCACGGGTCTGCCAGGCGGTGGCCTCGAGTACGGCGCGGGCGATGTGCGCCTTGGTGACGTAACGGGTCAGGCCCGCGATCACACCGCGCGCGTCCGAGCGCCAGTACGGGGCGAACAGGCCGGAGAAGGCCGGCACGAAGTAGGCGCCGCCGTTGTCCTCGACCGTGCTGGCCAGGGTCTCGATCTCGGCCGCGGAGTTGATGAGCCCCATCTGGTCGCGCATC
Organism: Streptomyces sp. NPDC048483; assembly: GCF_040651455.1. Lineage (NCBI taxonomy): Bacteria > Bacillati > Actinomycetota > Actinomycetes > Kitasatosporales > Streptomycetaceae > Streptomyces > Streptomyces sp. NPDC048483. Next base: position 38,013 of record NZ_JBEZJZ010000056.1, on the reverse strand, counting down.
CACTGGACGAGCGAGCCGGTGACGGCGATGGAGCCTTCCAGGGCGTAGACCGGCTGCTGGTCGCCGATGCGGTAGCCGACGGTGGTCAGCAGCCCGTTGTAGGAGTTGACCGGCTCATGGCCGGTGTTCATCAGCATGAAGGTGCCGGTGCCGTACGTGGACTTGGCCTCGCCCTGCGCAAAGCAGGTCTGGCCGAAGAGCGCGGCCTGCTGGTCGCCGAGCGCGGAGGCGACCGGGACCCCGGCGAGGACGCCGACGGCGCTGGTGCCGTAGACCTCGGCGGACGACCTGATCTCCGGCAGCACCGCGGCCGGGATGTCCATCGACGTGAGGATCTTGTCGTCCCACTCGAGGTTGTGCAGGTTCATCAGCATGGTGCGCGAGGCGTTGGTGACGTCGGTGACGTGGTGGCCGCCGTCGACGCCGCCGGTGAGGTTCCAGATGACCCAGGAGTCCATCGTGCCGAAGAGGATCTCGCCGCGCTCGGCGCGCTCGCGCAGGCCCTCGACGTTGTCGAGCAGCCAGCGGATCTTCGGGCCCGCGAAGTAGGAGGCCAGCGGCAGGCCCGTCTCGCGGCGGAAGCGGTCCTGGCCGACGTTGCGGCCGAGCTCCTTGCAGAGCGCGTCGGTACGGGTGTCCTGCCAGACGATGGCGTTGTGGACGGGCTCACCGGTGTTCTTGTCCCAGAGCACGGTGGTCTCGCGCTGGTTGGTGATGCCGATGGCCTTGACGTCCTTGGCGGTGATGCCCGCCTTCTCGACGGCGCCGTCGACGACCTGCTGGACGTTGGTCCAGATCTCGGTCGCGTTGTGCTCGACCCAGCCCGGCTTCGGGAAGATCTGCTCGTGCTCCTTCTGGTCGACCGAGACGATCCGGCCGTCCTTGTCGAAGACGATGCAGCGGCTCGAGGTCGTGCCCTGGTCGATGGCCGCGATGAACGGGCCGTGGCCGTGCGAGGAGGTGCTGGGGGTGTCGCTCATGGTGTGCTCCAAGAAGTCTGTGCGGGCTCAGTCGGGGCGGTCAGGCGGCTCAGGCGAATGCCACCTGGTAGATGCCACCGGCGATGGCTCCGCCGATGAGCGGGCCGACGACCGGGATCCATGCGTAGCCCCAGTCTGAACCGCCCTTGTTGGGCAGCGGCAGCAGCGCATGCACAATGCGCGGGCCGAGGTCGCGGACCGGGTTGATGGCGTATCCGGTCGGTCCGCCGAGCGACAGACCGATGCCGACGACCATCAGCGCGACCAGCATCGTGCCGATCGTGCCGACGCCCTTTCCGTTGTCACTCAGGCCGAGGGTGAGGATCCCGAGCACGAGCACGATGGTGGCGATGATCTCGGTGGCCAGGTTCTGCACCGTGTGCCGGATCTCCGGGCCGGTGGAGAAGATGCCGAGCACCGGGCCCGCCTTGGGAGCGGCCTTGGGGTCGACCAGGCCCTCCTCGCTGGTGTGATCGGCCAGCACCTGCTTGTCGGTCAGATGTGCCTGGAACTGTCCGTAGTACGTGATCCAGACCAGCACCGCGCCGATCATGGCGCCGAGCATTTCACCGGCGAAGTACACCGGAACCTGATTCCACTCGATGCCGCCCTTGATGGCGAGACCGATGGTCACAGCGGGGTTGAGGTGCGCGCCGGACTTGGCGGCGATGTAGGCACCTGTGAGGACGGCGAAGCCCCACCCGAAGGCGATGGCGACCCATCCGGCGTTGAATGCCTTGGAGCGCTTGAACGTCACGGCGGCACAGACGCCGCCACCCATCAAGAGCAGTACAGCGGTACCGATGGTTTCGCTGAGGAAGATGTCGGAGCTGGACACCGGCGACTCCTTTGTCCTTCGTCCAGGGGAAGGCGAACCCCGGGTCCCTCCGGTGGTCCGCACCCTCCGAGAGGGCGGTGGTCGGCCGGCGGCAGTGCCCACCATAGCGAATATTGTCGTTAGGTGTTCGACAATGCCGACCGACGAACGGCAGTTTTGTTCACCATAAGAACCTCGTCAAGGGTTCCGTGGCGAAAAACTTAGGTGAACAAATCGGCGAAATACGGTCAGAACCGGCCTGCGCCAAGATCCCTTGACACGGCACGTGCGCAATCCCTCACCGCAGCGATGATTTCCGGCCGCAGTTCACCCTCCCGGCAGACCCGCTCCACGGCTCCTGTGACACCCACCGCACCCACCGGCATCCGCCGCCGGTCATGGATCGGCGCGGCCACCGAGGCGACGCCGTCCCAGGTCTCCTCCACGTCCGCGGCCCAGCCCCGCGCCCGGGCCAGGTCCAGCAGCTTCTCGAAGTCGTCCAGGTCGGTCACGGTGCGCGGCGTGAGCGCCTGCCGCTCCGCCTCGGCCACCTCGCTGTGCGCGACCGGGTCGTAGGCCGAGAGCACCTTGCCCAGCGCCGTGCAGTGCAGCGGCTGCATCGCCCCGACCTCGAGGACCTGGCGGCTGTCGTCGGGCCGGAAGACGTGGTGCACGATCAGGACACCCTGCTGGTGCAGCACGCCCAGATAGACGCTCTCCCCGCTGGAGCGGGCCAGGTCGTCGGTCCATACGAGAGCGCGGGCCCGCAGCTCGTGCACGTCCAGATAGCTGTTGCCCAGGCGCAGCAGCTCCGCGCCCAGCTGGTAGCGGCCGGATGCCAGGTCCTGCTCGACGAAGCCCTCCTGCTGCAGTGTGCGCAGGATCCCGTGGGCGGTGCCCTTGGCCAGCCCCAGGGAGGAGGAGATGTCGGAGAGTCCCAGCCGCCGTTCCCCTCCTGCGAGCAGCCGCAGCATCGCGGCTGCTCGCTCCAGCGACTGGATCGTGCGTGCCATCGGGCAACCTCCGAAGTATGCGGTTCGACAATGCCAAACGATATCGGTCCATGCCGACTCTTGGCAGTCAACAGGGTCTATCAACGATCATGGATAGTCCATGGACCCCCCACCCGGCCCCGCTGTCCACGGCGTGGAATGGGGAACCCCTGTACGGGACCGACAGCTACGCTGGCCGGGTGCGCCCTCTGCCGGAGGGTGCAAAGCCGACAGCCGTCGCAACCAGGGAGCATCTCCATGGCCTCGTACACGCCATCGTCCACCAGCACATCCCGAGTCGAATCACTGCGTGAGGCACTGGCCTCGCGGGTGGTGGTAGCCGACGGTGCGATGGGCACGATGCTGCAGGCGCAGGATCCGACGCTGGAGGACTTCGAGCAGCTCGAGGGCTGCAACGAGATCCTCAACCTCACCCGGCCGGACATCGTCCGCTCGGTCCACGAGGAGTACTTCGCCGTCGGCGTCGACTGCGTCGAGACCAACACCTTCGGCGCGAACTTCGCGGCGCTCGCCGAGTACGACATCCCCGAGCGGGTCTTCGAGCTGTCCGAGTCGGGCGCGCGCATCGCCCGCGAGGTCGCCGACGAGTTCACCGAGAAGACCGGCCAGCAGCGCTACGTCCTCGGCTCCATGGGCCCCGGCACCAAGCTGCCGACCCTGGGCCACGCCCCCTACGTCACCCTGCGCGACGCCTACCAGCAGAACGCCGAGGGCATGATCGCCGGCGGCGCCGACGCGCTGCTGGTGGAGACCACCCAGGACCTGCTGCAGACCAAGGCCTCGATCCTGGGCGCCCGCCGCGCCCTGGAGGCCACCGGCACCAAGCTGCCGATCATCTGCTCCGTCACCGTCGAGACCACCGGCACCATGCTGCTGGGCTCCGAGATCGGCGCCGCCCTCACGGCCCTGGAGCCGCTGGGCATCGACATGATCGGCCTGAACTGCGCCACCGGCCCCGCCGAGATGAGCGAGCACCTGCGCTACCTCGCCCGGCACTCCCGCGTCCCGCTCTCGTGCATGCCGAACGCCGGCCTGCCGGTCCTGGGCAAGAACGGCGCCCACTACCCGCTGTCCGCCACCGAGCTGGCCGACGCCCAGGAGACGTTCGTCGCCGAATACGGGCTGTCCCTGGTCGGCGGCTGCTGCGGTACGACGCCCGAGCACCTGCGGCAGGTCGTCGAGCGGGTCCGTGGCGTGGCCCCCACCGCCCGTGAGCCGCGCCCCGAGCCCGGCGCCGCCTCGCTCTACCAGACCGTGCCCTTCCGCCAGGACACCTCGTACATGGCGATCGGCGAACGCACCAACGCCAACGGCTCGAAGAAGTTCCGCGAGGCCATGCTGGAGGCCCGCTGGGACGACTGTGTGGAGATGGCCCGCGACCAGATCCGCGAGGGCGCCCACATGCTCGACCTGTGCGTCGACTACGTCGGCCGCGACGGCGTCGCCGACATGGAGGAGCTGGCCGGGCGCTTCGCCACCGCCTCCACCCTGCCCATCGTCCTGGACTCCACCGAGGTCCCGGTGATCCAGGCGGGGCTGGAGAAGCTCGGCGGCCGCGCCGTGATCAACTCCGTCAACTACGAGGACGGCGACGGCCCCGAGTCCCGCTTCGCGAAGGTCACCCAGCTCGCCCAGGAGCACGGCGCGGCGCTGATCGCGCTGACCATCGACGAGGAGGGCCAGGCCCGCACCGTCGAGCACAAGGTCGCCATCGCCGAGCGCCTCATCGCCGACCTCACCGGCAACTGGGGCATCCACGAGTCGGACATCCTCATCGACTGCCTGACCTTCACCATCTGTACCGGTCAGGAGGAGTCCCGCAAGGACGGCATCGCCACCATCGAGGCGATCCGCGAGCTGAAGAAGCGGCACCCCGAGGTACAGACCACCCTCGGTCTGTCGAACATCTCCTTCGGCCTCAACCCGGCCGCCCGCGTCGTCCTCAACTCCGTCTTCCTGGACGAGTGCGTCAAGGCCGGCCTGGACTCGGCGATCGTCCACGCGTCCAAGATCCTGCCGATCGCGCGCCTGGAGGAGGAGCAGGTCAAGGCCGCCCTCGACCTGGTCTACGACCGCCGCGCCGAAGGCTATGACCCCCTCCAGAAGCTCATGGAGCTCTTCGAGGGCGTCAACATGAAGTCCATGAAGGCCGGCAAGGCCGAGGAACTGCTCGCCCTGCCGCTGGAGGAGCGCCTCCAGCGCCGCATCATCGACGGCGAGAAGAACGGCCTGGAGCAGGACCTGGACACGGCGCTCGCCCAGCGCCCGGCCCTGGAGATCGTCAACGACATCCTCCTGGAGGGCATGAAGGTCGTCGGCGAGCTCTTCGGCTCCGGCCAGATGCAGCTGCCGTTCGTCCTCCAGTCCGCCGAGGTCATGAAGACCGCGGTGGCCTACCTGGAGCCGCACATGGAGAAGTCGGACGCGGAGGGCAAGGGCACCATCGTGCTCGCCACCGTCCGCGGCGACGTCCACGACATCGGCAAGAACCTCGTCGACATCATCCTGTCCAACAACGGCTACAACGTCGTCAACCTCGGTATCAAGCAGCCGGTCTCGGCGATCCTGGAAGCCGCCGAGGAACACCGCGCCGACGTCATCGGCATGTCCGGGCTCCTGGTCAAGTCCACCGTGATCATGAAGGAGAACCTGGAGGAGCTCAACCAGCGCAAGATGGCCGCGGACTTCCCCGTCATCCTCGGCGGCGCGGCCCTCACCCGCGCCTATGTCGAGCAGGACCTCCACGAGATCTACGAGGGCGAAGTCCGCTACGCCCGCGACGCGTTCGAGGGACTGCGCCTGATGGACGCCCTGATCGCCGTCAAGCGCGGGGTGCCCGGCGCCGTCCTGCCCGAGCTCAAGCAGCGCCGGGTGGCCAAGAAGGACACGGCGGTCCTGGAGGTCGAGGAGCCCGAGGGTTCCGTACGCTCCGACGTCGCCGTCGACAACCCCGTCCCCACCCCGCCGTTCTGGGGCACCCGCGTCGTCAAGGGCATCCAGCTCGCCGACTACGCGTCCTGGCTGGACGAGGGCGCGCTCTTCAAGGGCCAGTGGGGCCTCAAGCAGGCCCGTACGGGCGAGGGCCCCACCTATGAGGAGCTGGTGGAGACCGAGGGCCGCCCGCGGCTGCGCGGCTGGCTGGACAAGCTGCAGACCGAGAACCTCCTCGAAGCCGCCGTCGTCCACGGCTACTTCCCCTGCCACTCCAAGGGCGACGACCTCATCCTCCTGAACGAGGACGGCACCGAGCGCACCCGCTTCACCTTCCCGCGCCAGCGCCGCGGCCGCCGCCTGTGCCTGGCGGACTTCTTCCGCCCGGAGGAGTCCGGCGAGCGCGACGTCGTCGGCCTCCAGGTCGTCACCGTCGGCTCGAAGATCGGCGCCGCCACGGCCGAGCTGTTCGAGGCCAACGCCTACCGCGACTACCTCGAACTGCACGGTCTGTCCGTCCAGTTGGCCGAGGCACTGGCCGAGTACTGGCACGCCCGGGTGCGCGGCGAGCTCGGCTTCGCGGGCGAGGACCCGGCCGACGTCGAGGACATGTTCGCGCTCAAGTACCGCGGCGCGCGCTTCTCGCTCGGCTACGGCGCCTGCCCCGACCTGGAGGACCGCGCCAAGATCGCGGACCTGCTGCAGCCGGAGCGGATCGGCGTCGAGCTCTCCGAGGAGTTCCAGCTGCACCCCGAGCAGTCCACGGACGCCATCGTCATCCACCACCCGGAGGCGAAGTACTTCAACGCGCGGTAGCGGGACAACGCCGGGCAGTGCCGGGTCCCGGACGATTTTCGTCCGCTTGACCGCGCGTATCGGGCCGTACCGTCGTACACTGGTCGGTCCGGTAGTGGCCGGTCGCAACCCCCTCCGGGGGCGGCGACCGGCCCTTTCGTCCCTTCGGGGACATCCCCACGGAGGTGGATGGATGACCAGCAGCATCCCCGCAGTCGGCACCCGCACGGCCGAGCCCGCCACCCTCCAGGCCGTCTTCCTCGACCTGGACGGCACCCTCGTCGACACCGAGGGGTTCTGGTGGGAGGCCGAGGCCGAGGTCTTCGCCGAACTGGGCCACATCCTGGACGACGGCCACCGTGAGGTCGTCGTCGGCGGCCCGATGACCCGCAGCGCCGGCTATCTCATCCAGGCGACCGGCGCCGAGATCGGCCTCGCCGAGCTCAGCGGGCTGCTGAACGCCCGCTTTGCCGCCCGGATCAGCCGCGGGGTGCCGCTGATGCCGGGTGCCCGGCGGCTGCTGGCCGAACTGAGGGCCCACGGGGTGCCGACCGCCCTGGTCACCGCCTCGCACCGCGCCATCATCGACCTGATGCTGCACTGGCTCGGCCGGGAGAACTTCGACCTGACGCTGGCCGGCGACGAGCTGGAGCGCACCAAGCCGCACCCGGACCCCTATCTGACGGCCGCCGCCCGGCTGGGCGTGGACCCGGGGTGCTGTGCCGTCGTCGAGGACACCCTGACGGGGGTGACGGCGGGCGAGGCCGCGGGCTGCCGGGTGGTCGCGGTGCCGTCGGTGATCCCGATCCCGCCATCGAAGGGCCGTACCGTCGTGGGCTCGCTGAAAGAAGTCGATCTCGCTTTTCTCCGCGCGCTCATCACGGAAAGCCGCTGAATCGTGCACCGAGCGTGTCCCCGGCGCGCCCGGGTCCGTCCGCACGGAAAACACCGGGAACTCTGGGGAGCGGGGCGCTCATTTTCCGTAACGAATGCACTGGCGGAATTCCTTTGGTGCGAGCGTTCCTGGAATGCGTGACGTTTCTCACGTGCCGTGCCGTCGACAGAGGGGTCGACAGGTGTTCCAGGGGGTGCCCTTGAGGGTTTCTACGGGGGTAAGTGTCCGGATTGGTGGAGCAACGTGCGAATCGTTCCGCCGTCCGGATATCGGTCACGCCGTTACCGTTATCCCGTCGCCATATTGATTCAACTCCGTTGTGTCCCGGACCGGCTGACCGTTCCTACTAATGTCGACGCGAGCACTTCTCTGCGCTGATAAGGAACCTGCCGACGATGAACCGCAAGACCTTGGTGCTGCCGGTCCTGGCCGGTCTGCTCGCCCCCGTACTCGCTGCCTGCGGCGGCGCGGACGGCGCGGGCGAAGGCGGCGACCCCATCGTCGTCGGGGTCGCCTCGCAGATCGAGGCCACCAAGGCGGCGCCCGCTCCCCTCGACCCGGCACAGGCCTACGACGTCGACGGCTGGAACATCCTGCGCAGCACCCTCCAGACGCTGCTGCGGCAGCCCCGGACGGGCACGGCGCCGGTGCCCGAGGCGGCCGAGTCGTGCGGGTTCCGGGACACGCAGAACGAGCAGTACCGCTGCACCCTGCGCAAGGGGCTGACGTTCTCCAACGGCCACGCCCTGACGTCGCAGGACGTGAAGTTCTCCTTCGACCGGATGCGGAAGATCGACAACACCAGCGGGCCGGTGTCGCTGCTCTACGGCATCGACAAGGTCGAGACGCCCAGCGACAACGAGATCGTCTTCCACCTCAACAAGCCCGACGCAACCTTCCCGCAAAAGCTGGCGACACCCGCCGCGGCGATCGTCGATCCCGACGTGTACTCCGAGAACCACCTCTACAAGGGCTTCGACCTGATCGGCTCCGGCCCGTACACCCTCAAGGCCGAACACACCTCGAACCGCATCACCAAGGCCGTCTTCACCAAGAACCCCGAGTACAAGGGCGGGATCAAGGTCGAGAACGACAAGGTCGAGATGCGCTTCTTCGGCGACTCCGCGGCCATGGAGGCGGCGCTGCGCAAGGGCGATGTCGATGTGATGAACCGCGGCCTGGGACCGGACCAGATCAGGGGCCTGGAGAACGCCCGCGACCAGCACATCGCGCTCGAGCCGATGCCGGGCCAGGAGATCCGCTACCTCGCCTTCAACACCAAGGACCCCAAGGTCTCCGACAAGGCCGTGCGGCAGGCGATGGCGCAGATCGTCAACCGCTCGCAGCTGGTGCGCGAGGTCTACGCCTACACGGGTGACCCGCTCTACTCGCTGGTCCCCACCGGCCTGACCGGCCACACCAACTCGTTCTTCAACAAGTACGGGAACCCCAGCGTCGCCGCCGCCCGCAAGACCTTGCAGCAGGCGAACATCACCACCCCGGTGAAGTTCACCCTCACCTACACCACGCAGCACTACGGCTCCAGCACCGCCAAGGAGTTCCGTACGCTGCAGAAGCAGCTCAACGCCAGCAAGCTCTTCCGCGTCGACATCAAGGGCGTCGACAGCTGGCAGCAGTTCCGCGCCAACGCCCGGGCCGGGAAGTACACCGCCTACGGGATGGGCTGGTTCGCCGACCTCCCGGACGCGGACAACTACATCGCCCCGTTCATCGGCAAGGGCAACTTCCTCAACACCCCCTACCGCAACTCCCGGATCGAGTCGCAGCTGATCCCCACCACCCGCCAGCAGACCGACCGCAACGCCGCCGCGGCCGGCTTCAAGCAGGCGCAGGACATCCTGGCCGACGACGTCCCGATCCTCCCGCTGTGGCAGGGCAAGCAGTACGTCGCCGCCCGCGACGACATCACCGGCCTGGGCTGGGCCCTCAACTCCGCCTCGGCACTGCAGATCTGGGAGCTGGGCCGCGGCGTCGCCGACTGACCCCGGCAGCCGCCCGTACGACCACCTGAGCAGCCACGGCAGGCCCGCGGCTGCCGCACCATGCACCCGCGAACCGCATCACAGCGAACCGCACCACCGCACCACCGCGACACCGAACGTGAGGAACCCCCTAGTGAGGCAGCGTGACCAGAGGCTGGCCGCCCCGATCGGAGCGGGGCTGGCAACAGCCCTTCTCGCGCTCGCGGGATGCAGCTCCGACGACTCGGGCGGGGCGGGCCAGGGCGAGCCAGTCGTCATGGGCATGAACGAAAAGTTCGTCGCCACCGACCCCGCCGCCGGCTACGACCCCGGGTCCTGGCTGCTGTTCAACAACGTCTTCCAGTCCCTGCTGAGCTTCCCCAAGGGCGGCACCACGCCCCAACCGGAAGCCGCCGAGAGCTGCACCTTCACCGACACCCGCAGCAAGGTCTACCGCTGCACCCTCAAGGACGGCCTCACCTTCAGCAACGGCCACGCGCTGACCTCGAAGGACGTCAAGTTCTCCTTTGACCGTGTGCGGCGCATCGACGACAAGAACGGCCCTGCGGTGATGTTCACCGCCCTCGACAAGGTCGACACGCCCGACGACAAAACCGTCGTCTTCCGTCTGAAGACGCCCGACGCCACCTTCCCCATGAAGATCGCCTCGGGCGCCGGCTCCATCGTCGACCACGCCGCCTACCCCGCCGACCGCCTGCGCACCGACAACAAGGCCGTCGGCTCCGGCGTCTACACCCTCGACGAGTACGGGCCCAAGAAGGCCGTCTTCGGAGTCAACCCCGGCTACAAGGGCCCCGCCAAGGTCAACAACTCCGGGATGACCGTGAAGTTCTACGGCACCCCCGAGCGGCTGAAGCAGGCGGTCAGCAGCGGCTCCGTGGATCTGGCCTACCGCGGACTGTCCCTGCAGGACCTCTCCGCCCTCACCAAGGCCTCGCTCCACGAACAGCGCGGCACCAAGGTGATAGAGGGCGACAGCGCCGAGGTCATGCACCTGGTGTTCAACCTCAAGGACCCCGTCGCGGGCAAGCCCGGTGTCCGTAAGGCGATCGCCTACCTCCTGGACCGCTCCACCCTCGTCCGCGACGTCTACCGGCACACCGCCGAACCGCTGTACTCCGTCGTTCCCGCGGGCATCACGGGCCACAACACCGCCTTCTTCAACGCCTACGGCGACCGCCCGCAACCCGACAAGGCGGCCGACGCCCTGCGCGACGCCGGCGTGCGCGGCAAGGTCCCGCTCACCCTGTGGGCCACCCCCGACCGCTTCGGCCCCGGCACCGTCCCCGCCGTCAAGGAAATCGCCCAACAGCTCAACGCCGGCGGCCTGTTCGACGCCAAGGTGCGCAGCGTGCCCACCGAGGAGTACGAGAAGGGCATGGCCTCCGGCCGGTTCGGCGTCTACGTCAAGGGCTGGATCCCCGACTACCCGGACCCGGACAACTTCACCGCGCCGTTCTTCGGCAAGAACAGCGTGCTGTCCAACCACTACGACTCGCCGCAGATCGCCGGCAAGCTGCTGCCCAGGACCGCCGACCAGCCCGACCGCGGCGCCACCAAGGACGACTTCCGCAAGCTGCAGGACATCGTCGCCCGCGATGTGCCGGTCATCCCGCTGTGGCAGGGCAAGCAGTACGCCGTCGCCCGCGACGGCATCTCCGGCCTGGAGTGGACGCTGGACTCCTCGACGGTCTTCCGCTTCTGGGAGATCAGCAAGGCGGCCGACGACTGATCCGGCCCGTGCGCAGACACGGATGAGGGCGGGGCCGGTCCGACCGGCCCCGCCCTCCTCGTCCGTGCCCCGCCCGCTACTGCGCGCCGGGGCGCACCAGCCCGCTCTCGTACGCGTACACCGCCGCCTGCACCCGGTCACGCAGGCGCAGCTTCGTCAGCACATGGCCCACATGCGTCTTGACGGTCGTCTCGCTGACGAACAGGTCCGCGGCGATCTCGGCGTTCGACAGCCCGCGCGCCACCAGCTTCAGCACCTCCACCTCGCGCTCGGTGAGGGTGTGCAGGGTGTCCGGCAGCGGCTCCTCGCCCGACGGCAGATGGCCGGCGTACTTGTCCAGCAGCCGGCGCGTGATGCTGGGCGCCAGCATCGCCTCGCCCGCGGCCACCACCCGGATCGCCTGCACCAGCTCATTGGCCGGCGCGTCCTTGAGCAGAAAGCCACTGGCCCCGGCCCGCAGCGCCTCGACGACATATTCGTCCAGGTCGAAGGTGGTCAGCACCAGCACCTTGGCCGGGCCGTCCTTCGCCGGGCCGGTGATCTGCCGGGTCGCCTCGACGCCGTCCATCCGGGGCATCCGGATGTCCATCAGCACCACATCGGGCTGCAGGGCACGCACCTGGTCCAGCGCCTGCAGACCGTCACCGGCCTCACCGACGACCGCCAGATCCTGCTCGGCCTCCAGGATCATGCGGAATCCCGTGCGCAGCAGGGGCTGGTCGTCGACCAGCAGGACGCGGATGGCCACGAGCTCTCCTTTGTTAGATCTGCTCCATTCTGCCCTGCGGCACCCCGCCGCCGTCCGCCGGGCGCACCTGCAGCGGATACACCGGGGGAGTGCCGCCGAATTCCGGGCAGTGCGCCTGGTGGTCGCACCAGCCGCACAGCTTCGTCGGCCGCGGCCGCCAGTCGCCGGTGTCCGTCGCCAGCTGGATCGCCTCCCACAGCGCCAGCAACTTCCGCTCCACGCCCCGCAGATCGGCCTCGCTCGGGTCGTACGTGACCACATCGCCGCTGCCCAGATACACCAGCTGCAGCCGCCGCGGGACCGTACCGCTGCGCCGCCACATCACCAGCGCATAGAACTTCATCTGGAACAGCGCACCCTCGGCGAACTGCGGCCGCGGCGCCTTGCCCGTCTTGTAGTCGACGATCCGCACCTCGCCCGTCGGCGCGATGTCGACCCGGTCGATGAACCCCCGCAGCTGCAGCCCGGAATCCAGCACCGTCTCCACATACAGCTCGCGCTCGGCCGGCTCCAGCCGCGTCGGGTCCTCCAGCGAGAACCACCGCTCCACCAGGGCCTCGGCATCCGCCAGCCACGCCGCCAGCCGCTCACCGTCCGCATCGTCCGCGAACAGCTCCGCCAGCTCCGGCCGCTTGGCCAGCAGGTTCTCCCACTCGCCCGGCACCATCGCCCGCGCGCCCGGCGCCGTACGCTCCGCTGCCGGCGCGTCGAAGAGCCGCTCCAGCACCGCATGGACCACCGTGCCCCGGGTCGCCGCCGCGCTCGGCTTCTCCGGCAGCTTGTCGATCACCCGGAAGCGGTACAGCAGCGGACACTGCATGAAATCGCTCGCCCGCGACGGCGACAGCGCAACCGGGCGAGCGGCCGCTGCCGCCTGCGGCCCCACCTGCCGGGCTTCTGGCCCGCCCGCGGTCTGCTGCGCGCCCTGCCCGCCCTGCCCGCCCTGCGTGGCCGCCTCGGCCCTCTCGGTGCTCGTTCCCATGCCACAAGACCCTACGGCCCGCCACTGACAACCGCGTACCGCCCGCGGCAGGCAGGGCCCCCGCGGGGGATACGGCCCGAACGCTCCGCATACCATCGACGCCAGACCCCTTTGCCCTGCATGATCGGGAGATCACGCCACGCAGGCGCGAAGGCCGCATTCGACGAGGGGACGCCGTGGACGACAGCGGGAAGCCGCAGGACCCCCAGGAGTCCGTGCAGCACCGGCCGCCCGAGCCGCCCAAGGACACCGAGCCGCCCAGGACCGAGCCGCCCAAGGGCGCCAAGGAGCCCAGGCCCCCGGAGAAGAAAAAAGGCGGCGGCATCCTCATGGGCCGCCCCTTCGGCGTACCGGTCTATGTCGCCCCCAGCTGGTTCGTGGTCGCCGCCCTGATCACCTGGGTCTTCGGCGGCCAGCTCGAGCGCGTACTGCCCGAGCTCGGCACCGCCCGCTACCTCGTCTCCCTCTTCTTCGCCGTGGCCTTCTACGCCTCGGTGCTCGTCCACGAGCTCGCCCACACCGTCGCCGCGCTCCGCTTCAAGCTCCCCGTACGCCGCATCCAGCTCCAGTTCTTCGGCGGTGTCTCGGAGATCGAGAAGGAGAGCGAGACCCCCGGCCGGGAATTCGTCCTCGCCTTCGTCGGGCCGCTGCTCTCCCTCGTCCTGGCCGGCGTCTTCTACGTGGGCATGCAGCTGGTCGCACCCGCCACCGTCCCCGGTGTCCTGCTGGCCGGCCTGATGATCTCCAACCTCATCGTCGCGGTCTTCAACCTGCTGCCCGGCCTCCCCCTGGACGGCGGCCGGATGCTCCGCGCCGTCGTCTGGAAGATCACCGGCAAGCCCATGACCGGCACCATCGCCGCCGCCTGGGTCGGCCGCGCACTCGCCGTCACCGTCCTCATCGGCCTCCCGCTGCTCACCCACACCGGCGCCCTGGGCACCGCCCCCGCCGAGCTCGGCGGCGCCGACTCGCTCACCGACGCCCTGCTTGCCGCGATCCTGGCCGCCATCATCTGGACCGGCGCCGGCAACAGCCTGCGCATGGCCCGGCTGCGCGAACGCCTCCCCGATCTCACCGCCCGCACGCTGACCCGCCGCGCCGTCCCGGTGGAGACCGACACCCCGCTGTCCGAGGCGCTGCGCCGCGCCAACGACGCCGGTGCCCGTGCCCTCGTCGTCGTCGACCGCAAGGGCAGCCCCACCGCCCTGGTCCGCGAGGCCGCCATCGTCGGCGTCCCCGACCACCGCCGCCCCTGGGTCCCCGTGGGCACCCTCGCCCAGGACCTCAAGGACGGCATGCGCGTCTCCGCCGAACTCGCCGGCGAGGACCTCCTGGAATACCTCCGCGCCACCCCCGCCACCGAGTACCTGGTCGTCGAGGAGACCGGCGAGATCTACGGCGTGCTGTCCACGGCCGACGTGGAACGGGCCTTCGTCGCCGCCATGGCCCGACGGTCCTGAGGGCGCGGGCTTCCCCTGGAGGCGGCGGGCGGGCTACCCGCGGGCTTCGCGCCCCGCACCCCTGGGTAGCCCCCAGCCGGGGGGACCGCCGCGTTCGAACGGCCCGTTGGCGCCCGGCCACCCCCGAGCCCGGCCCGCCGTGCCACCCCGCCCCCGCCGCCCACTGGTCCGTCCCGCCCCGTTCGGCCGGTAGGCTGGTCACATGTCCGAACCGACCGGTGCCGCCCGCCGTCGCGGGCCCTTCAAGGTCGGGGACCAGGTCCAGCTCACCGACCCCAAGGGACGCCACTACACCTTCACGCTCGAAGAGGGAAAAAGCTTCCACACCCACAAGGGAGCCTTCCCCCACGACGAGCTGATCGGTGCTCCCGAGGGCAGTGTTGTCCGTACCACCGGGAACGTCGCCTACCTCGCGCTGCGCCCGCTGCTCCCCGACTACGTCCTGTCCATGCCCCGCGGCGCCGCCGTGGTCTACCCCAAGGACGCGGGGCAGATCCTGGCGATGGCCGACATCTTCCCCGGCGCCCGCGTCGTCGAGGCGGGGGTGGGATCCGGCTCGCTCAGCAGCTTCCTGCTGCGCGCCATCGGCGACCACGGCATGCTGCACTCCTACGAGCGCCGCGCCGACTTCGCCGAGATTGCCACGCAGAACGTCGAGCGCTACTTCGGCGGCCCGCACCCCGCCTGGACGCTCACCGTCGGTGACCTCCAGGACAACCTCTCCGACACCGAGGTCGACCGCGTCATCCTCGACATGCTCGCCCCCTGGGAGTGCCTGGAGGCCGTCTCCAAGGCCCTGGTCCCCGGCGGCATCCTCTGCGCCTACGTCGCCACGACCACGCAGCTGGCCCGCACCGTCGAGTCGATCCGCGAACACGGCACCTTCAACGAGCCGTCGGCCTGGGAAACCATGGTCCGCACCTGGCACGTCGAGGGCCTCGCCGTCCGCCCCGACCACCGCATGATCGGCCACACCGGCTTCCTGCTCACCGCCCGCCGCCTCGCCGACGGCGTCGAGCCCCCGCTGCGCCGCCGCCGCCCCGCCAAGGGCGCGTACGGCGAGGACTACACCGGGCCCGGCAAGAAGGCCCAGGGCGCGGCCTCCGACGGCGGCGACGCCACCGAAGGCGCCACGGACCGCTGACCGTCCGGAACCGGCCACCGAACCACCGGGCGCCGCCGACGAGTTCCCCCCAGGGGGACCGCCGGCGGCGCCTTTTCGTACCGCTCGTCCTGATCTTCGCCCGGCACTTCGTTCACGTCTTCGCCCACTGCGTGATCGGAGCGTAAAACTCCGCTCCCGCTGGTTCCGCGCCGCCGCCCGCTGTGGAACGATGCTGGGCACTCCCACCGCCACAGCTCTTCACAGGAGTTACCCCGCGTGCAGCCCTTGGCAGGCCAGGACCTTCTGCATACCCAGCCCCACCCCATGCACTGGCTCGCCACGGCCACCGCAGTCTCGGCGGTCGTCGCGGTCGCGTCCTTCATCCAGCCTCCCGACGCCACGGCCACCTCCGCCCATGACGCGAGGACCGGCCGGCACACCACGGCCGCCCCCGACCCGGCCAAGGCCACCTTTCCCGTCAATTGCGGACCCAACCGCCTCGACGTCGTGAAAAGGACCTCCGGCGACCTCGACGGCGACGGCACCACCGAGACCGTCGCCGTGGTCCGCTGCCACTCCGAGACCGGCACCCCGCCCAGCGGCGTCTTCGTCCTCGCCCAGCCGGCCGACCCCAAGGCCGCGCCGCGCGTCGTGGCGACCCTTCTCGCGCCCTCCCGGAAGCTCAGCGTCCAGGACTTCGCCCTGCAGCGCGGCAAGGTCTCCGCGACGCTCCTGGGCTACTCCACGCTCGACGTCCCGCACTGCTGCCCCGACGTCCACAAGAGCGCCAAGTGGCAATGGCGGGACGGGAAGTTCATCCAGAGCGAATTGCCCGCCGATGCGAGCACCGAGGGTGCCTGATTCGTCACGCGGAGTGCGCGTAAATGGGGCATCTCCTACGCTCCGCCTACGCCCTGTCCGTGCGGTGTCTACGCCGCGTTACGGCTGGTCGGCATCCGGCCCGTACACCTCGACCAGGTCCGCGACCCGGCGTACATGAATGCAGTCCCCCGGGCATTCCTTGGCCGAGTCCCGGACATCGTTGAGCAGCGGCAGCGGGACGGGCGTTGTGGCCCCCTTGTCCTGCAGCAGCTCGTCTTCCGCGCTCTTGACATAGGCCAGGCCGTCGATATCGAGCTCGAAGACCTCCGGGGCGTACTGCACGCAGATCCCGTCGCCGGTGCACAGGTCCTGGTCGATCCAGACTTCAAGCTCTGGAGTGGCTTCTTCCTGCGCGGTCATCTCGCCTGCCGTTCCTGCGTACGTGAACCGTTTTTGTCTAAGTGGCGCCAGCCCTGACGGGTGTTGACCGACTCGACGATACAACCGCTCGCTTTCCGATGTTGTTGGGTGGGTATTCCCTTGGCGTGAGGACGTGCGCAAGGGTGAAGATCGGACACACCCCGACAGTCTTTTCGATCTAGGGGTTTCAACCTGCACCGGCCCAGGTAGGGTCAGGAAGCGTCCAGCTCCTTGGAGGAGGTGAGGACCGTGGCAGCCCACGACGACGACATCAACCGCGGCATCCGGCCGGGGCGAGGGTCTGAAGATCCAGCCGGCCAGGTTGCCTATCTTGAGCAGGAGATCGCCGTCCTGCGACGCAAGCTCGCCGACTCTCCGCGGCACACGAGGATTCTCGAAGAGCGGATCGTCGAGCTGCAGACCAACCTGGCCGGCGTTTCCGCCCAGAACGAGCGACTCGCCAATACTCTCCGCGAGGCCCGCGACCAGATCGTCGCGCTCAAGGAGGAGGTCGACCGGCTTGCACAGCCCCCGGCCGGCTTCGGTGTCTTCCTGCAGACGAACGAGGACGGCACGGCCGACATTTTCACCGGAGGCAGAAAACTCCGGGTCAATGTCAGCCCCAGCGTGGAGCTCGAGGACCTCCGGCGCGGCCAGGAGGTCATGCTCAACGAAGCGCTCAATGTGGTCGAGGCCATGGAGTACGAGAGCGCCGGCGACATCGTCACCCTCAAGGAAATCCTTGAGGACGGCGAGCGTGCGCTGGTCATCGGGCACACCGACGAGGAGCGGGTGGTGCGGCTCGCCGAGCCCCTGCTGGACATCACCATCCGCGCCGGCGACGCCCTGCTGCTCGAACCCCGCTCCGGCTACGTCTACGAAGTCATCCCGAAGAGCGAGGTCGAGGAGCTCGTCCTCGAAGAGGTCCCGGACATCGACTACACCAAGATCGGCGGTCTGGGCGGCCAGATCGAACTGATCCGGGACGCGGTCGAACTTCCGTACCTCTACCCCGACCTCTTCAAGGAGCACGAACTGCGCCCGCCCAAGGGTGTCTTGCTCTACGGCCCGCCCGGCTGCGGCAAGACACTCATCGCCAAGGCGGTCGCGAACTCCCTTGCCAAAAAGGTCGCCGAGGTGACCGGGCAGCCCGCGGGGAAGAGCTTCTTCCTCAACATCAAGGGTCCCGAGCTGCTCAACAAATACGTCGGAGAGACGGAGCGGCACATCCGGCTGGTCTTCCAGCGGGCCAGGGAAAAGGCCAGCGAGGGCACGCCCGTCATCGTCTTCTTCGACGAGATGGACTCCCTCTTCCGTACCCGGGGATCCGGCGTCAGCTCGGACGTGGAGAACACCATCGTCCCGCAGCTGCTCTCCGAGATCGACGGCGTCGAGGGCCTCGAGAACGTCATCGTGATCGGCGCCTCCAACCGCGAGGACATGATCGACCCGGCGATCCTGCGCCCCGGCCGCCTCGATGTGAAGATCAAGATCGAGCGTCCGGACGCGGAGGCCGCCAAGGACATCTTCTCGAAGTACCTCACGGACAGGCTTCCGCTGCACGCCGATGATCTCTCCGAGCACGGCGATTCCCGTAAGGCCGCAGTCAGCGCGATGATCCAGTCGGTCGTCGAGCAGATGTATGCGGAATCCGAGGAAAATCGCTTCCTCGAGGTCACCTATGCCAATGGTGACAAGGAAGTCCTTTACTTCAAGGACTTCAACTCCGGAGCGATGATCGAAAACATCGTCGGACGTGCAAAGAAGATGGCCATCAAGGCCTTCCTCGAGCACAATCAAAAGGGCCTGCGGGTCTCCCATCTCCTCCAGGCCTGCGTGGACGAGTTCAAGGAGAACGAGGACCTGCCCAACACCACCAACCCGGACGACTGGGCCCGGATCTCCGGCAAGAAGGGCGAGCGGATCGTATACATCCGTACGCTGGTCACCGGAAAGCAGGGCGCCGACACCGGCCGCTCCATCGACACGGTGGCGAATACCGGCCAATACCTGTAACACCGCACTCCGGCTGCGGATGTCCTGCACGGGGCGTCCGCAGCCGGACGCTTTTCCGGGGCCGCACGGGCCGGCCCCGTCAAGAGCGCGAGGGACCAGGGAAAACCGGACTGGAGCAATGACTGTAATGATCTCCCCAGCGCCGCAAAGGCGTTCTAGGCTCTTCGGTACCGCCGCGTCACGCTGTGCGGGAGCGGAGAACGCACACGGACCGGAAGCGCAGCGGTACTTGAGCGCCGCCCCCATCCAGGGGTGCCGCCGGGCAAGGAGGGCCGCATGACCGTACGGCGAGTAATGGGGATCGAGACGGAGTACGGGATCTCCGTCCCCGGCCACCCGAATGCCAATGCCATGCTCACCTCGTCCCAGGTGGTCAACGCCTACGCGGCCGCGATGCACCAGGAACGACGTGCCCGCTGGGATTTCGAGGAGGAGAACCCGCTGCGGGACGCCCGCGGCTTCGACCTCGCCCGCGAGGCCGCCGACTCCAGCCAGCTCACCGACGAGGACATCGGCCTGGCCAATGTGATCCTCACCAACGGGGCCCGGCTCTACGTCGACCACGCACACCCCGAATACAGCGCCCCCGAGGTCACCAATCCGCGCGATGCCGTCCTGTGGGACAAGGCCGGCGAACGGATCATGGCCGAGGCCGCCGAGCGGGCCGCCCAGGTCCCCGGCGCCCAGCCCATCCACCTCTACAAGAACAACACCGACAACAAGGGCGCCTCCTACGGCACGCACGAGAACTACCTGATGAAGCGGGAGACCCCCTTCTCGGACATCGTGCGCCATCTGACCCCGTTCTTCGTCTCCCGCCAGGTCGTCACCGGCGCCGGCCGGGTCGGCATCGGGCAGGACGGCCATGAGCACGGCTTCCAGCTCAGCCAGCGCGCCGACTACTTCGAGGTGGAGGTGGGCCTGGAGACGACGCTGAAGCGGCCCATCATCAACACCCGCGACGAGCCGCACGCGGACGCCGAGAAATACCGCCGACTGCACGTGATCATCGGTGACGCGAACCTCTCCGAGATCTCGACGTACCTCAAGCTCGGCACCACCTCGCTGGTCCTGTCCATGATCGAGGACGGCTTCATCGCCGTCGATCTGGCCGTCGACCAGCCCGTACGCACCCTCCATCACGTCTCCCACGACCCCGGCCTGCGGCACCTGATCACGCTCCGCAGCGGCCGCACGCTCACCGCCGTACAGCTCCAGATGGAGTATTTCGAGCTGGCCCGCAAATACGTCGAGGACCGTTACGGCGCCGATGCGGACGAGCAGACCAAGGACGTGCTGACCAGGTGGGAGGACGTGCTCGGGCGGCTGGAGAGCGACCCGATGAGCCTGTCGGGCGAGCTGGACTGGGTCGCCAAGCGCGAGCTGATGGAGGGCTACCGCCGCCGTGACGGCCTCGGCTGGGACGCGGCGCGGCTGCACCTCATCGACCTCCAGTACGCAGACGTACGCGCCGACAAGGGCCTGTACAACCGTCTGGCGGCCCGCGGCAAGATGCAGCGGCTGCTGGACGAGGCCGACGTTCAGCGGGCCCGGCTGAAGCCTCCAGAGGACACCAGGGCCTACTTCCGCGGCCGCTGCCTGGAGCAGTACGCCGACGATGTCGCGGCCGCCTCGTGGGATTCGGTCATCTTCGATCTTCCGGGTCGTGACTCTCTGCAACGGGTCCCCACGCTGGAGCCGCTGCGCGGGACCCGTAAGCACGTCAAGGAACTCCTGGACCGCTGCCGTACGGCGGAGGAGCTGGTGCGGACGCTTTCCGGGCGCTGACGTGCGGCGGTCCTGGGCGGACGGATGGCGGATTCATGGCGATCGGGGCCCGATCCGCGGCTGAAACGGCCGTGGTGCGGGAATGATCCTGGGGACTCCCGGACGTTGCACCAAGTGCAGGGCCGATGTCGGACCCTGCTTGTAGGGTCGGATCTTGAAGGTCACATCGAGCGGGCGAACCGAGCGGGGTGAGGGATATGGCGACCAAGGACAGCGGCGGCGGGCAGCAGAAGGCCACGCGTTCCACCGAAGAGGTCGAGGAGCAGGCGCAGGACGCGCAGGCGTCGGAGGACCTCAAGGAACGCCAGGAGAAATTGTCGGACGACGTGGATTCGGTGCTGGACGAAATCGACGATGTCCTCGAGGAAAACGCGGAGGACTTTGTTCGGTCGTTTGTCCAGAAGGGTGGAGAGTAGTCCGTAAATGTCCGTATTATAGCGAGCGGAGAAATGCTCGCTATGCGGCCGGACATTGATATCGGACCCCTTCGCCGGCGGTAAATCCATGGGCGACGGGTTGCGGGCGTACTGCCGGGAGTGCTCTGCGGAGTGCTCCCGGCGGCGCCGGGCAGAACGGGCGCGGCCCGAATTGCTCGAGCTCCGATCGCCATGCATGTGGATCACGACCACCGGACGGGTAAGGTCCGAGGCGTACTGTGCTTCAACTGCAACTCGGGACTCGGTCTGTTGAGGGATGACCCCCAAGCCGCGCGCCGAGCCATCGCATATCCGGAAGGAAACGTGTGGAAGCCAATAACCGAAGCACCGGGCGACTGCCAGCAGCCTTCCTGACGCCCGGGTCGTCCTCGTTCATGGACTTTCTCGGTGCGCACTCACCGGATCTGCTGCCGGGCAACCGCCCGTTGCCGCCTGTGCAGGGGGCCATCGAGGCGCCGCACGGGACGACCATCGTGGCGGCGTCGTTCCCCGGCGGTGTGGTGCTCGCCGGTGACCGTCGGGCGACGATGGGCAATGTCATCGCGCAGCGCGACATCGAGAAGGTCTTCCCGGCCGACGAGTACTCCGCGGTCGGCATCGCCGGCACGGCGGGGCTCGCCGTCGAGATGGTCAAGCTGTTCCAGCTGGAGCTCGAGCACTTCGAGAAGGTGGAAGGCGCCCAACTCTCCCTGGAGGGCAAGGCGAACCGCCTCTCCACGATGATCCGTGGCAATCTCGGGATGGCCATGCAGGGCCTGGCCATCGTGCCGCTGTTCGCCGGCTGGGACGTGGACCGCCAGAAGGGCCGGATCTTCTCGTACGACGTCACCGGCGGGCGCTCCGAGGAGCACGGCTTCGCGTCGACGGGATCCGGTTCCGTCTTCGCCCGCGGTGCTCTCAAGAAGCTCTACCGCGACGACCTCACGGAGAATCAGGCCGCCACGGCCGTCGTCCAGGCGCTCTACGACGCGGCGGACGACGACTCGGCGACGGGCGGGCCCGATCTGGCCCGGCGGATCTACCCGATCGTGACGGTGATCACCGAGGACGGCTTCCGGAAGCTGACCGAGGCCGAGGTGTCGGAGATCGCCCGTGCCATTCATGAGCGCCGCCTCGAGCAGCCCGACGGCCCGCGTGCCGCGCTGCTCTGACGGGACGGGTGATCCGTAATGCCTTCGCCAGTGAGAGAGCCTTTGACAGAAAGGGACGGATAGCCGGTGTCGACGCCGTTCTATGTCTCACCCCAGCAGGCCATGGCCGATCGCGCCGAGTACGCCCGCAAGGGCATCGCGCGCGGCCGCAGTGTCGTGGTGCTGCAGTACACCGACGGCGTGGTCTTCGTCGCCGAGAATCCTTCCCGCGCCCTGCACAAGGTCAGCGAGATCTATGACCGCATCGCTTTTGCGGCGGTCGGCAAGTACAACGAGTTCGAGAATCTGCGGATCGGCGGTGTGCGCTACGCCGATCTGCGGGGTTACACCTACGACCGCGCGGATGTGACGGCCCGGGGGCTGGCGAACGTCTATGCCCAGACGCTCGGCACGATCTTCTCCAGCGCCGCGGAGAAGCCCTACGAGGTCGAATTGATCGTCGCCGAGGTGGGCAACGCCCCGGAGGACGATCAGATCTACCGGCTGCCGCACGACGGCTCCATCGTGGACGAGCACGGCTCGGTCGCGGTCGGCGGCAATGCGGACCAGATCAGCAACTATCTCGACCAGCGTCACCGCGAGGGGATGACGCTGGGCGAGGCGCTGAAGCTGGCCGTGGAGTCGCTGTCGAGGGACACGAACGGCGGTGAGCGGACGCTGACCGCGGAGCATCTCGAGGTGGCGACGCTGGACCGTACGCGGCCGCAGCAGCGCAAGTTCAAGCGGATCCTGGGGCGTCAGCTGTCCCGGCTGCTGGACGAGCACGGGCCGGGCGACGGCGGCAAGGCCGCGGACGGCGACGCGGATGCGGAGGGCGACACGGCCACGGACGCCGGGGCCACCGAGGCCTCGGGTGCTTCGGATACCAAGTCCGCCAAGTCCGCTAAGAAGGATTCCGGTTCGGGGTCTTCGGGGAGCTCAAAGACCTCGGACGGCTCTGAGGGGTCGTCCGACTCCTAGCAACAGGCAGCGTCCTTGCGCGCCCCGGTGGGTCATCGCCCTCCGGGGCGCGCTGTTGTCAGGGGCGGGCGGCGGGCGGGGCCGTCGAGCCGCGGGTGATCAGTTCCACCGGGAGGGCGGGGGCCGCGGCGTCGCCGCCGTCGAGGACGGCCATCAGGGCCCGCATCCCGGCTTCGCCGAATTCCTCGGCGGGCAGCCGTACGGTCGTCAGCTCCGGTTCGACGGCCACCGCGAGAGCCAGATCGTCGAAGCCGGTGACGGAGATGTCTTCGGGGATCCGCAGGCCCAGGCGCCGTACGGCCTTGCAGGCGCCGGCGGCGATGATGTCGTCGTCGCAGAGCAGGGCGGTGGGGCGGGGGCCGGGGGCGGTGAGTGCGGCGTGCGCGGCGTGCAGGCCGGCGTCGACGGCGAGGGCGGACGGCTCGCGGCGCAGCAGCGTGCCGGGGACGCCGGCCAGCGCTTCGGTGACGGCGCGGGCGCGGAGGGCAAAGGTCCAGGAGTCCACGTCGGCCGCGAGGTGGGTGATGCGGCGGTGGCCGAGCGCGGTCAGATGGGCCGCCAACTGCCGTACGCCGTCGGCGATATCGAGATTGACGGTGGCGGTGGCGCGGTCGTCGCCGGGGTCGCTGTCGAGCATGACGAGCGGCAGGCCGGCGTCCCGTAGGGCGGTCAGCGCTTCGGCGGCCATGGAGGAGGCGATGACGCCGTCCAGGGTGGCCGCGGCGGAGTCGAAGGGGTCGCGGGCCGGGCCGATGCCGTCGGGGGAGGGGTAGAGCACGACGCCGAAGCCGTGGTCGGCGGCGGCGCGGGCGGCTCCGGTGTAGACCCGGGCGAAGAACTCGGTGGTCAGGGCGGGGACGACGAGGAGCGCGGTGCGGGTGCGGCCCATGCGCAGGCTGCGCGCGGCGAGGTTGGGTCGGTAGCCGAGGTCGCGGGCGGCGGTGCGGACCGCTTCGGCCTTGGCGGGGGAGACCCGGCCGCGCCATTTGTCGCCGAGGACCAGGGAGACGGCGGCCTGGGAGACACCGGCGGCCCGTGCGACGTCCCGGCTGGTGGTGCGGGCCGCGGTGGCCGGACGTCCCGGAGGCGTCGTGGTCTCGTGGCTGGTCACCTGGTGTGTCACTCCTTGTGTGCGGCCGCTGCGGGCTGGACCCGCAGCTGCTGCCATGATACGTATAACGGCGCGCGTTATACGTAACACGTCCGGCCGGGGCCGGCCGTGACAACGGAGAAAAGGGGCGGGGATGGCCACCGGATATGCGGAGCTGCTCAGAACCCGGCACGCGGCCCGGCTGCTGATGGGGACGCTGGTCGGCCGGCTGCCGAACGCCACCGCCTCGCTGGCCGTCGTGCTGTTCGTACGGGCCGAGGGCGGCAGCTACGTGCTCGCCGGTGCCCTCGCCGCGGTCTACGCCATCTGCATGGCGATCGGCCAGCCGCTGCTCGGCCGCGCCGTGGACCTCTATGGCCAGCCACGGGTGATGCTGCCCGCCGCGGTGCTCTCCGCCCTCGGGATGGCGCTGCTCGCCGCCGTCGGCCTGGAACCCCTGTGGCTCGCGATTGCCGCCG
The DNA here is from genome assembly GCF_040651455.1 of Streptomyces sp. NPDC048483. Lineage (NCBI taxonomy): Bacteria > Bacillati > Actinomycetota > Actinomycetes > Kitasatosporales > Streptomycetaceae > Streptomyces > Streptomyces sp. NPDC048483. The sequence goes on along the minus strand of NZ_JBEZJZ010000056.1, from coordinate 13,389 downwards.
CGGCGATCGCCGGCTTCTTCACCCCGCCCCTGGAGGGCGGCCTGCGCGCCCTGTGGCCGGGGGTTCTCCAGCGATCGGACCAGGTGCATGCGGCGTATGCGCTCGACGCGGTGGCGCAGGAAGTCATGTTCGCGGTGGGGCCGTTGCTGGTGACGCTGGGCGTGGCGGCCTGGTCGGCGGGGGCCGCGCTGCTGGTCATCAATGCGGTCGGGGTGCTCGGCGCGCTCTCCGTCGTCGTCTCGAAGCCGTCCCGGCAGTGGCGCAGCGGGCCGCGCGAGGCGCACTGGCTGGGCGCGCTGCGCTCGGCCGGGCTGCTCGTACTGATCGGTGCGTTCTTCTTCGTCGGGCTGGCGCTCGGGTCGATCGAGGTTGCGGCGGTGGCGTATGCGGACCAGCGCGGCGGGGGCATGGTCTCCAGCTATCTGCTCTCCGCGCTCGGCTCCGGGGCGTTGGTCGGCGGCCTCGTCTACGGGGCCCGCGAGTGGCCAGGGCGGCCGGAGGGCCGGCTGCGGCTGCTCATCGCGCTGCTGGCGCTGGGGTATCTGCCGCTGGTGCTGGTTCCCGGGGTCGCCGCGATGACGGCGCTGACCGGGGTCGCGGGGTTGTTTCTGGCGCCCGCGCTGGCCTGCGCGTTCGTGGTGGTGGACCGGCATGCGCCCAAGGGCACGGTGACGGAGGCGTTTTCGTGGCTGGTGACGACGTTCGGCGTCGGAGCGGCGGCGGGTGCCTCGGCGGCGGGCCCGGCGGTGGAGGGCGGCGGTGCGGTGGCGGGATTCTCGGTGGCCGCTGCCGCGGGAATCGCGGCGCTGCTGGTCCTTTTGTCGACGAAGCGATTTCTGAGGGATCCGGTGCAGCGTACGGCGGGTGCGGCCCCGGCGGAAAATGATCGGAACGGGGCCGTCGAACCCGGTTTCAGAGCAGGCCATCAGGCGTAATGTTCAGTCATGGACCGCCGCATTTTCGGGCTGGAGAACGAGTACGGCGTCACGTGCACGTTCAGGGGACAGCGCCGACTGTCGCCTGACGAAGTGGCGCGGTACCTCTTCCGCCGTGTTGTGTCATGGGGCCGCAGCAGCAATGTCTTCCTGCGGAACGGCGCCCGCCTGTACCTGGACGTGGGATCGCATCCGGAATACGCAACTCCCGAGTGCGACAACGTGACCGAGCTGGTCACCCACGACAAGGCCGGTGAGCGCATTCTCGAAGGCCTGCTCGTCGATGCCGAACGCCGTCTGCACGAGGAGGGAATCGCAGGCGACGTCTATCTCTTCAAGAACAACACCGATTCGGCGGGAAACTCCTACGGCTGCCACGAGAACTATCTCGTCGCCCGTCATGGTGAGTTCTCCCGGCTCGCGGACATCCTCATTCCGTTCCTCGTCACCCGTCAGCTGCTGTGCGGCGCGGGCAAGGTGCTGCAGACGCCGCGCGGTGCCGTCTACTGCGTCAGCCAGCGCGCGGAGCACATCTGGGAGGGCGTCTCCTCGGCGACGACCCGCTCCCGGCCGATCATCAACACCCGCGACGAGCCGCATGCGGACGCCGAGCGCTACCGCCGGCTGCATGTCATCGTCGGCGACTCCAACATGTCCGAGACGACCATGCTGCTCAAGGTCGGGGCCACCGATCTCGTGCTGCGCATGATCGAGGCGGGCACCGTCATGCGCGATCTGACGCTGGAGAACCCGATCCGCGCCATCCGCGAGGTCAGCCACGACATCACCGGCCAGCGCAAGGTACGGCTCGCCAGCGGCCGGGAGGCCTCGGCTCTCGAGGTGCAGCAGGAGTACTACGAAAAGGCCGTCGACTTCTGCGAGCGCCGCGGAATCCGTACGGGCACCGTCGAGCAGGTTCTGGAGTTGTGGGGCCGTACCCTCGAGTCCATCCGGGACCAGGAACTGGACCGTATTGCGACCGAGATCGACTGGGTGATGAAACATCAGCTCATCGAGCGGTATCGCACAAAGAACAACATCACCATGTCCCACCCGAGGGTGGCGCAGATAGACCTCGCGTATCACGACATCCACCGCCGCCGGGGGCTTTACTACCTCCTGGAGCGAAAGGGACAAGCGGCGCGGATCTGCAACGACTTGAAGATCTTCGAGGGCAAGTCGGTGCCACCGCAGACCACGCGTGCCAGGCTGCGCGGCGATTTCATTCGCCGGGCCCAGGAACAGCGCCGCGATTTCACGGTCGACTGGGTGCATCTCAAACTCAATGACCAGGCGCAGCGCACGGTTCTGTGCAAGGACCCGTTCCGTTCGGTGGACGACAGAGTGGAGAAGCTGATCGCCGGCATGTGAGCGGATTCAGGGGCGCATACCGCTTCCGGTATCGGGGCGGATTCCCTGGGCAACGCACGGAGGGAATCCGGCCCGTACGGGTGGCGGCGTCCCCGGCATGTGGTGCAGGCCGGTTGGAACAGTGGCGGGCTCCGTGTGACACGGACCCCGCCACTGTCGCGTGGCGTGGTTAGAGTGGCTCTGTCCATTCACTTGATCGCAGCCCGTTTTGAGGGATATACGTGCGCCGACGCCGAATCGCAGCCCTGATCGCCGTGCCCCTGCTTCTTGTTTCCGCAGCGGCCTGCGGCGATGAAGACTCCTCCAAGGCCGGCTCCGTGCCGACGGTGAGCGGGAAGGCCGATGCCAAGCCCAAGGTCGACAAGGGTGAGGGCGACCCGCCCAAGAAGCTTCAGGTCAAGGTCCTCAAGAAGGGCGACGGGCCGGCGGTGAAGAAGGGCGAGGCCCTCAACGCCAACTACCTCGGGCAGACCTGGGAGGGCAAGGGCTTCGACAACAGCTGGGACCGCGGCGTGCCGGCCACCTTCGAGATCGGCAGCGGCAAGGTCATCAAGGGCTGGGACGAGGGCCTGGTGGGCCAGAAGCTCGGCAGCCGCGTCGAGTTGGTCATCCCGCCGGACAAGGGCTACGGCGCGCAGGCGAAGGAAGGCATTCCGGCCAACTCCACCCTGGTCTTCGTCGTCGATCTCAAGAAGATCATGCCGACCGAGATCGAGGGCAAGCCGGTCGCGCAGGACAACACCGATCTCCCCAAGGTCGGGACCGATATCGACGGCAAGGCGCCGAAGATCACCCTGCCCAAGGGCAAGGAAGCGCCGAAGGACCTCGAGAGCGCGACGATCATCGAGGGCAAGGGCGCGAAGATCGGTGAGAAGAGCATCGTGCGTGCCAACTTCGAGGCGGTCACCTGGAAGGACGGCAAGGTGATCGCCGACACCTGGGCACCGGGGCAGCAAGGGGCGCAGGATGTGCCGGTCACACAGTTCCCGGGCTGGAAGGACGGCCTCAAGGGCAAGAAGGCCGGCAGCCGGGTGCTGATCGTAGTCCCCAAGGACAAGCTGAACGCTGAGCAGCAGAAGGCCATCGGCTCCGATCTGGTGTTTTCCGTGGACGTCCTCAGCGTCAGCTGACGCCGATCTGCGAGACTGACGCCGTAATCGTAAAGATTCGTAAGTAGGAGCACATTCGTGAGCATCGACAAGCCCGAGATCGACTTTCCGGAGGGTCCGGCTCCCAGCGAGCTCGAGATCGTGGACCTGTGGGAGGGCGATGGGGCGGTCGCCAAGGCCGGGGACTTCGTGAAGGTCCACTACGTCGGCGTCTCCTTCAGCTCCGGCGAGGAGTTCGACGCGAGCTGGAACCGCGGCACCCCGCTGGCGTTCCAGCTGGGCGCCGGCCAGGTCATCGCCGGCTGGGACCAGGGCGTGCAGGGCATGAAGGTCGGCGGCCGCCGTCGGCTGACCATCCCCGCGCACCTCGCGTACGGCGACCGTGGCGCCGGCGGCAAGATCAAGCCGGGCGAGGCGCTGATCTTCGTCTGCGACCTGGTCTCCGTCTGAGACCTTCCTTCCGCGTTGGCGTCGACGCACCCGTAGGGCCCCTGCCGCGACGGCAGGGGCCCTCGGCTTTGCCCGGAGCACCCCGAGCGGTACGGTCAGCGCTCGGGAGTTCCACGAGAAAGGGCGTCGATGGCCATTGCCAAGGCCGAGCGGCTGATGAATCTGGCGCTGTGCCTGCTGGGGACGCGACGCCCGCTGACCAAGCGTGAGCTCAGGTCGTCGATCGAGGCCTATATCGAGGCGGGCAGCGACGACTCCTTCAACCGCATGTTCGAGCGGGACAAGGACGATCTGCGCGAGCTCGGCCTGGTCATCGCGACGGTGGACGCCATCGACGGCGAGGTCGGCTATCTCGCCCGCCGCGACAGCAACCGCCTCCCCCCGATCACCCTGGACGCCGAGGAGGCCGCCGCCCTCGGGCTCGCCGCCAAGATCTGGCAGCAGGCCCGGCTCGCCGGTGCGGCCAGCGGTGCGCTGCAGAAGCTGCGGGCGGCCGGCATGCCGCTGGCCGCGGACGACGAGGACTACGACGAGCGGCAGCCGCACAGCGCCCTCGAGCCCCGTATCCCGGCCCATGAAGCCGCCTTCGAACCGCTGATGCTGGCCTGCCGCGACCGCCGCCCGGTGGTCTTCGACTACCGCAAGGGCAACGCCGCCCGCCCCGAGCGGCGGCAGGTCGAACCCTGGATTCTGGAGTGCTGGCGCGGCCACTGGTACGTCGCCGGCTGGGACCGCGACCGGCAGGCCGAGCGGGTCTTCCGGCTCTCCCGGATCACCGGCAAGGTCCGCTCCCGGCAAGGGGCGTTCACCGCGCCGGTGCCCGACCACGTCACCGTACGGGAGACCGTCGAGAGCTGGGCCGGCGAGACCGCCACCGGCACCGCCCGGATCAAACTCCGCGCCGACCACGGCTATCCGCTGCGCGCCCGCGCGCTCACCGTACGGGACCTGGGCGACGGCTGGGACGAGCTGGAGATCCCCAGCGGGCACGGACTCGACGCCTGGCTGGTGGAGTTCGGGCCCGATGTGGTGGTGCTGGAACCGGCCGAACTGCGCGCCGATGTCATCGACCGGCTGCGCGCCGTGGCCAAGGGCTGAGAGGGATACGTACACCCATGGCGACGAACGCGATCGACCAGACCCGCCGGATGCTGTCCCTGGTGACCTATCTGCGCGAGCGGCCCGGCGCCCGCGTCGGCGATGTCGCCCGCGCCTTCGGCATCTCCGAGGACGAGCTGATCGCCGACCTCGACGTACTGCCGATGTGCGGCACGAGCTTCCGCGGCGGCGACCTCCTGGACATCGACACCGACGGCGACCGCATCTGGTGGCACAACCCCGACGATGTGGCCGAGCCGCTGCGGCTGGCCGCCGACGAGGCGACCGCCCTGCTGGTCGCCGCCCGCGCGGTCGCCACCCTGCCCGGACTGCGCGAGGGCGACCGGCAGGCGCTGCTGCGCGCCACCGCCAAGCTGGAGGCGGCGGCCGGCGAGGCGGCCGGCGCCAGCTCCCGGCTCTCGGTGACCTTCGAGTCCGAGGGCGGGGTCTTCGCCGATGTGGACCGCGCCATCGCCGAGCGGCGCCGGCTGTGGCTGCGCTACTACTCGCCGGCCCGCGACGAGCTGACCGAGCGCGAGGTCGACCCGATCCGGCTCTTCGCCGTCGGCCACACCTATGTAGAGGCATGGTGCCGGCTCTCCGAGGCGCGGCGGACCTTCCGGCTCGACCGGGTCGCCGAGATCAAGCTGCTGGACGCGCCCGCCGACCCGCCGCCCATCGAGCTGCGCGATCTGTCCGAGGGGCTGGTCCAGCCCGCGGCCGAGGACCCCGAGGTGTCCGTCGAGGTCGGGCCCGGCGGCCGCTGGGTCGCCGAGTACTACCCGCACGACAGCGCCGAGGAGCTGCCCGACGGCGGACTGCGCATCACCCTGCGCACCCCCGACCCGGCATCCCTGCGCCGCCTCGCCCTGCGGCTGGGCCGGGACGGGCGGATCGTGGCGCCGCAGGCGCTCGCCGACAGCGCGCAGCGGGCGGCGGCCGCGGCGCTCGCGGCGTACGGCGAGTGAGCGCGCAACCGCGGACACCGTAAAGAGGAGGCAGCGAAGGATGACGACCACGATGGCGGACCCCACCGCTCCGGTGCTCTTCAAGGCGGCCTGCCCGCACTGCCGGGGCCGCTTCGAACTGGCCTCGGACGCCTTCCGGCTGGCCATCGGCGCCAGCCGCCGCACCACCTTCTACTCCTTCACCTGCCCCGAATGCGGCCGCGCGGCGCGCAGGCCGGCCGGCGAGCGGATCGTGGAGCTGCTCACCGGCGGCGGGGTGCGCACCCTGCGGCTGCACACCGGCTGACCGATAGGCTCGCCCCATGCTCTGGCCCATGATCGCTGTTGCCCTCGGCTTCCTCGGGATCGCCGTGCTCGGCGTCCTCGCCATCCGCGTCTTCGTCGAGGTACGGCGGCTGGCCCGGCAGGTCGGCGCGGCCTCGGCGCGGATCCAGCGGGCCGCCGAGGATCTGGAGCGGGCGGCCACGCCGCTTGCCGCATCGCTGGACCTGACGAAGAAGTGACGTCCGGCGCACGGGCCTGACCTGCCCTTCCCCATGGGCGGTACGCTGTTGCGCAGGGCCGATGTTCGAGGCGCGGCCCCGCAACCGGGAGTGCGCACAGGGGTTGCCCCCAATTCACCCGTGAGCGCTACGATCGCTGCAAGAACGGCGGGCGGACGGAGTGTCCGGCCAAGTCAGCTAGTTCCATCCCCAGCCGCCTCGGTGAGAAGGTAAAGACTTATGTTCGGTGGCAAGATCGGCACCATGGAGCTCGTCCTCATCGTTGTCGTCCTTCTTCTTCTGTTCGGTGCGAAGAAGCTGCCCGACATGGCCCGCTCCCTGGGCAAGTCCGCCCGGATCCTCAAGAGCGAGGCCAAGGCGATGAAGTCCGAGGCCACCCAGAAGCAGGAAGCGCCCGCCGACCCGCCGGCGGACGAGCCGCAGGGCGAGCGCAAGACCATCAAGGCCGCTCCGGGGGATGTGACCAGCGCGCGTCCGGTCGCCGATCCCGAGCACACCGCGCAGCGCTGACCCCGAGGGCTTGACCGCGGCGGCGGCCGGGCCGCCGCCTGTGGCATGAGATGAGGACGAGGGTTGCGCAAGTCTGCCCCTGAAAAGCGAGCCAAGGAGAAGGACCCCGAGGGGCGTATGCCGCTCGTGGAGCATCTGCGTGAGCTGCGCAACCGGCTGGCCAAGGGCGTTCTGGCGATCGTCATCGCGACGGTCGTGGCGGCGTTCTTCTACGAAGCGATCATCAACTTCCTGACCAAGCCGGTGCTGGAGTCGGTCGGCTGCCATTCGCTCTTCACCGATGTCGCGAAGCTGGGCAAGGACGACCGGTGCGCCAGCATCGTGATGCTGGATCTGCTCGGGCCGTTCACCCTGGCGCTGAAGGTGTCCCTGATGGCGGGCGTCGTGCTGGCCTCGCCGGTCTGGCTCTACCAGCTGTGGGCCTTCCTCGCGCCCGGTCTGCACCGGCACGAGAAGAAGTACACGATGAGCTTCGTCGCCTCCGGATTCCCGCTGTTCGCGGCCGGCGCCTACTTCGCGTACTGGACGCTGCCGACCACGGCGAAGGTGCTCATCAGCTTCACGCCGGAGAGTGTCGGCAACCTCGTCCCGCTGGACACGCTGCTCGACCTGATCACCCGCATGGTGCTCGTCTTCGGGCTGTCCTTCGAGCTGCCACTGCTGCTGGTCATGCTCAACTTCGCCGGCATCATCACCGGCAAGCGGATGCTGGGCTGGTGGCGCGCGATGGTCATGGCCATCACGGTCTTCTCCGCCATCGCCACACCCAGCACGGACCCGCTCACCATGATCGCGCTGGCCATGCCCATCGCCCTGCTCTACTTCGTCGCGGTCGGCATCGCGCTCTCCAACGACCTGCGCCGCAGGCGCCGGGAAGACTCCGGGCCCGACGACGACGAGGCCTCCGAGCTGGATCTGACGCCCGAGGACATCGGCGAGCTGGAGCCGGTGGCCGCGCCGCCCGCGCTCGGTGACGGTACGGACACCGATCGCGCCGGACGCGGGCGCGGCGGCTACGACGACGTCACCTGAGGACGCCGGACACGCGTACGCGGACGAGAAGAAGGAGGCGGGGAGCCCTGGAGCTCCCCGCCTCCTTCTCGTGGGATCAGCGCTTCGGCTCGCGGCGGCGGCAGGAGCCCGGAGAAAAGATCCGGTCGTTGTCAGAGGCGGCCGGTAGGCTCGTAAGCACGATGACCGAGGACATGTCCCCTGCTGAGCGCTATGCCGCCGCCAAGCTCCGGGCGGCCGAGCAGGCCACCGCACTCGCCCCTTTCCGAGAGATGTACGACTTCGATCTGGACGCCTTCCAGCTCGAGGCGTGCAAGGCCCTGGAGGCCGGCAAGGGAGTGCTGGTCGCGGCCCCCACCGGATCCGGCAAGACGATCGTCGGCGAATTCGCCGTCCACCTGGCCCTGGAGCAGGGCCGTAAATGCTTCTACACCACCCCGATCAAGGCGCTGTCCAACCAGAAGTACCAGGACCTGGTCAAGCGGTACGGGGCCGACAAGGTCGGCCTGCTGACCGGCGACAACAGCGTCAACTCCGAGGCGCCGGTGATCGTGATGACCACCGAAGTGCTGCGGAACATGCTCTATTCCGGCTCGCGGTCCCTGATAGGCCTCGGCTATGTGGTCATGGACGAGGTGCACTATCTCTCCGACCGCTTCAGGGGTGCCGTCTGGGAAGAGGTGATCATCCACCTCCCCGAGTCGGTGACACTGGTGTCACTGTCGGCCACGGTCTCCAATGCCGAGGAGTTCGGAGACTGGCTGGACACCGTCCGTGGCGACACCGCGGTGATCGTCGCCGAGCACCGTCCGGTGCCGCTGTGGCAGCACGTACTGGCGGGCCGGCGGATGTACGACCTGTTCGAGGAGCGGGACGGGCAGGGCGGCGGCCGCCGCGAGGTGAACCCCGACCTGGAGCGGCTGGCGCGGATGGAGAACAGCCGCCCGACGTTCGGCCGGGACAAGCGGCGCGGCCGGAACATGCGCGAGGCGGACCGCGAGCGCGAGCGGCGCCAGCGGGCCCGGATCTGGACGCCCAGCCGGCCCGAGGTGATCGACCGCCTCGACAACGAAGGCCTGCTGCCCGCGATCACCTTCATCTTCAGCCGCGCCGGCTGCGAGGGCGCCGTCCAGCAGTGCCTGGCGTCGGGCCTGCGGCTCAACGACCAGGACGGCCGCGAGCGGGTCCGGCGGATAGTCGAGGCGCGCACGGCCGGCATCCCGGACGACGACCTGCATGTGCTGGGCTACTTCGAGTGGCTGGAAGGCCTGGAGCGGGGCATTGCCGCGCACCACGCCGGCATGCTGCCGACGTTCAAGGAGGTCGTCGAGGAGCTGTTCGTCCAGGGGCTGGTCAAGGCCGTCTTCGCCACCGAGACGCTGGCCCTGGGCATCAACATGCCCGCCCGGTCGGTGGTGTTGGAAAAGCTGGTGAAGTGGAACGGCGAGCAGCACGCCGACATCACTCCCGGCGAGTACACCCAGCTGACGGGGCGGGCCGGACGCCGCGGCATCGACATCGAGGGCCATGCGGTCGTCCTGTGGCAGCGCGGGATGAACCCGGGCGCGCTGGCGGGTCTCGCCGGGACGCGGACGTATCCGCTGCGGTCCTCCTTCAAGCCGTCGTACAACATGGCGGTCAACCTCGTCTCGCAGTTCGGCCGGCACCGTTCGCGGGAGCTGCTGGAGATGTCCTTCGCGCAGTTCCAGGCCGACAAGTCGGTCGTCGGGATTTCCCGGCAGGTGCAGAAGAACGAGGAAGGGCTGTCGGGTTACCGCGGCTCGATGACCTGTCATCTCGGGGACTTCGAGGAGTACTCCCGGCTGCGGCGGGAGCTGAAGGACCGTGAGACAGACCTCGCCAAGCAGGGCGCGGCGCAGCGGCGGGTGGCGGCCGCGGCGGCGCTGGAGAAGCTCAAGCCCGGCGATGTCATCCATGTGCCGACCGGCAAGTACGCGGGCCTGGCGCTGGTCCTCGACCCCGGCATGCCCTCGGGGCGTACGGACCGCTCCCGCGGCTTCGATGCGCAGGACGGCCCGCGGCCGCTGGTGCTGACCGCCGAGCGGCAGGTCAAGCGGCTGGCGTCGATCGACTTCCCGGTGCCGGTCGCGGCGCTGGACCGGATGCGGATCCCCAAGTCCTTCAACGCCCGCAGCCCGCAGTCGCGCCGCGATCTGGCGTCCGCGCTGCGCACCAAGGCCGGTCATCTCGTACCGTCCCGGCACCGCAAGCCGCGCTCGGAGGCTGCCGACGACCGCGAGATCACCCGGCTGCGTACGGAGATCCGCGCGCACCCCTGCCATGGCTGCGCCGAGCGCGAGGACCACGCCCGCTGGGCCGAGCGCTATCACCGGCTGCTGCGGGACACCCGTCAGCTGGAGCGCCGTATCGAAGGCCGGACGAACACCATCGCGCGCACCTTCGACCGGATCTGCGCGCTGCTGAGCGAGCTGGACTACCTCGAGGGCGACACCGTCACCGAAGAGGGGCGGCGGCTGGCCCGGCTCTACGGCGAGCTGGATCTGCTGGCCAGCGAGTGCCTGCGGGACGGCGTCTGGGAGGGGCTGGGTCCCGCGGAGCTGGCGGCCTGTGCCTCGGCGCTGGTGTTCGAGGCGCGGCAGGCGGACGACGCGGTGGCGCCCAAGCTGCCGTCCGGCAAGGCCCGGGACGCGCTGGGGGAGATGGTCCGGATCTGGGGGCGGCTGGACGCCCTCGAGGAGGACCACAAGATCAATCAGGCGGAGGGCGTCGGCCAGCGCGAGCCGGACCTCGGCTTCGCCTGGGCGGCGTACCGCTGGGCCTCCGGCTTCGGCCTGGACGAGGTGCTCCGCGAGGCACAGATGCCGGCCGGCGACTTTGTGCGCTGGTGCAAGCAGCTGATCGACGTCCTCGGCCAGATAGCGGCCGCAGCCCCGGCCGGGAGCTCGGTGGCGAGGACGGCTCGTAAGGCGGTGGACGGCGTGCTGCGGGGCGTGGTGGCGTATTCGTCGGTCGGGTGAGCCGATGACGGCTGAGCCGGCGACGGCGCCCGTTCCCCGCTCCGGGGGGCGGGCGCCGTCGCTACGGGGAATCCCTCGCAGTTCGCTGGCTTCAGCCCGGGCGTATGGTCTCTCGCCTGCGTCTCAGGTGGGTATAGAGAGTCGCGTGGTGACGGCATTTCGTCACGAAAGCGCGTGCGCGGGTAACAGAAAGCCGAATTCTGTCACTTGCGATCTCCGTGTAGTTCGCCTGTGGGAACGACCGTACGGTCGTGGTGTGCAGCTGTGGTTCATCACCGAGGCGAAGAAGACGCCGGAGCGGGCCTGGCTGGGTGAGGTATCCGCGGTGGTGTTGCAGCAGGCCCTTCGCGATCTGGATGCCGCGTACGCCAACTTCTTCGCGGGCCCCAAAGGAACTGGTCAGGGCACGAAGATGGGCGCGCCGCGCCGTGCCGTCCACGGTGACGGTGACGGTGATCAAGGATGCAACCCGACTCAAGGCGCACTGTAACCACGGACGCCAGGGAGAGAATCCCTCGCATCAATTGCGGGGGAGGAGGCCAAGGAGAAGTCAGCGGCAAGAGAGGTACGCGCCGTCAACCAATTCTTCCGGCGGGGGAGTCGGCGGCGCCGGCGGCCCGGTTCAGCTTCCGGACCGCACCAACTCCCCGGCCAGTGCCGTGAGTTCGGGCACGCGCAGCACCGTGTCGCCGAACCCCGGCAGCGGTACGTGCAGCGGCCGCACCCACGCCTCAGGGATCGCCGGCGCCCCGTGGACCGCTCCCGCCAGCCCGCCGGTGACCGCCGCGACCGTGTCCGTGTCGCCGCCGAGGTCGATCGCGGCGCACACCGCAGCGGCGTACGAGCCGGTGGTGCGCAGCGCCCAGAGCGCGGAGCCCAGGCAGGGCCAGACCGCGCCGTTGAACTCGGTGGCCAGGCCGGGGTGCCAGTCGGGTGCGAGGACGACGGCCCAGCGGTCGCGGTGGGCGGCGGTGACGGCCGCGAGGGCGTCCGGTACGGCGGCGAGCGGATCACCGCCGTCGAGGGCGGTGCGGACCAACTCGTGGAAGAGGGCGGTGCCTTCCCAGGCCGCGGGGTCGCCGTGGGTGAGCGCGGTCAGCCGGCGCGCGGCGTCCATCGTCGCCGTACGGCCGCGCCCCGCGAAGTACACGGCCGAGGGTGCGGCCCGCATCAGCCCGCCATTGCCGGCTGCCCGCCCGTTGACCTCGAAGTGCGCGGCGGCCGCACGGTCCCAGGGGAGACCGCTGCCCAGGACGTCCTCGGTCTGCAGGCCGATGTCCTTGGGGTCGGCCGCGGCCCAGCGCTGGAAGCGGCGGAAGAGATCCGGGAGGTCGAGGCCGTCGCGTTCGAGGAGCGACCGGGCGGTGAGCACTGCCATCTGGGTGTCGTCGGTCGCCTCGCCGCGGTCCCAGCCGCCGCCCGCCCGGGGCTCGCCGATGCCGTCGGGGAAGCGGGCGGTGTACGCACCGGGTTCGCCGAACTCGAAGGGTGCGCCGAGCGCGTCGCCGACGGCGGAGCCGAGTACGGCGCCAATCGCGCGCTGGGTGCGGTCCGTGTGCATGGGGCTGTGGCCCTCCGACTGGCTGGCTGGATAGCCAGACTATCTATCATGGCCGGTGAATCGGCGAGGAAAGGGCGGCGGATGCGCATCGGGGAATTGAGCCGGGAGACGGGCGTGGCGGTCCCGACGATCAAGTACTACGTGCGTGAGGGGCTGCTCCCCGCGGGCCGGCTGACCAGCCCCAATCAGGCCCGCTACGACGACATCCATGTGCGCCGGCTGCGGCTGATCCGCGGGCTGATGGATGTCGGCGGGCTGTCGGTCTCCGTCGTACGGGAGGTGCTGGCCGCCGTCGACTCGCCCGAGGAGTCGGTGCACAAGGTGCTGGGCGCGGCGCAGGAGGCCATCAGTCCCCCGTCGGCCGGTGAGCCGGCGGGGCTGGACGAGGCGCGGCGCACGGTCGCGGAGTTCGTACGGCGCCGGGGCTGGCAGGTCGATCCGGGCCATGTCTCCGCCGAGGCGCTGGCGGTCGCGCTGGCCACCTTCCGGGAGATCGGGCACGGCACGTTCGAGGAGGTGCTGGACGACTACGCTGCCGCGTGCGAGCGGATCGCCGCCGCGGACCTGGCGTTCGTGGGGCGCAATGCGGAGGTCGACACCCTGGTGGAGAGCGCGGTGGTGGGGACCGTACTGGGGGATGCGGTGCTCAGCGCGATGCGGCGGCTGGCGCATGTGGACGGCTCGGCGCGGCGGTACGAGGCCGAGCGGTAGGACGAGGCGCGCCGTCGGCCCTGGGGGAGGGGGCGAACAGATCCCCTGGACGAGTCTTTCCGATGGTGTTCAGTGGTCCCTACCTTGTTGATCGGGATGAGCGAGCCATTCGTAGGGTTGGCTCACCCAGGGGTGTCGGGTGTGGCTTTCAGTGGTCTGCCGT
>NZ_JBEZJZ010000055.1:0-53015 GCF_040651455.1 Streptomyces sp. NPDC048483 | reverse complement strand
CGCCTTGTCGTCGGGCCCGACCACGACGACCTCGTCGTTCGGCCCGTACCAGACCGGAATCCGGTGGCCCCACCACAACTGGCGCGAAATGCACCAGTCGTGAAGGTTGTCGACCCAGCCGAAGTACCGCGACTCCATCTCCTTGGGATGAATCGCGACCTTGCCCTCGCGGACCGCGTCACCCGCCGCCTTCGCCAGCGGGCCGACCTTGACCCACCACTGCATCGACAGCCGCGGCTCGATGGTGGTCTTGCAGCGCGAGCAGTGCCCGACGGAGTGCGTGTACGGACGCTTCTCGGCGACGATCCGGCCCTCGGCGCGCAGCGCACCGACGATCGCCGAACGGGCCTCGAAGCGGTCCAGCCCCTGGAACGGGCCGTGCGCCGTGATGATGCCGCGCTCGTCGAGAACGGCCAGGTTGGCCAGGCCGTGCCGACGGCCGATCTCGAAGTCGTTGGGGTCGTGCGCCGGGGTGACCTTGACCGCACCCGTACCGAACTCCGGGTCGACGTGCTCGTCCGCGACGACGGGGATACGGCGGCCGGTCAGCGGCAACTCGATCTCGGTGCCGACGAGGTGCGCGTAGCGCTCGTCCTCCGGGTGGACGGCGACGGCGGTGTCGCCGAGCATCGTCTCGGCGCGGGTCGTGGCGACCACGATCGACGAATCGCCCTCGCCGTACCGGATCGAAACGAGCTCGCCCTCGTCGTCCTGGTACTCCACCTCGATGTCCGAGATGGCGGTCAGGCAGCGCGGGCACCAGTTGATGATGCGCTCGGCGCGGTAGATCAGCTCGTCGTCGTAGAGCCGCTTGAAGATGGTCTGGACGGCCTTGGACAGCCCCTCGTCCATGGTGAACCGCTCACGCGACCAGGCGACACCGTCGCCGAGGCGCCGCATCTGGCCGGAGATCTGCCCGCCGGACTCGCCCTTCCACTGCCAGACCCGCTCGACGAACGCCTCACGCCCGAGGTCGTGCCGCGAGAGGCCCTCCTTGGCGAGCTCCCGCTCGACGACGTTCTGCGTGGCGATACCGGCGTGGTCCATGCCCGGCTGCCAGAGGGTCTCGTAGCCCTGCATCCGCTTCCGGCGCGTGAGGGCGTCGATCAGGGTGTGCTCGAAGGCGTGCCCCAGGTGCAGGCTGCCGGTCACGTTCGGCGGCGGAATGACGACCGTGTACGGCGACTTCTCGCTCTTCTCGTCCGCCTCGAAGTAGCCCCGTTCTACCCAGCGCTCGTACAGCGGCCCCTCTACATCGGCCGGCGTGTACTGAGTCGGCAGTTCGGGGGCGCTGTGGTTGCTCTGCTGAGTGTTCTCGGTCACGACGGACAGTGTACGGGCGCGTATGTCGCAGCTTCGAATCGGTTTCGCCCCCGGCGCACCGGCTGTCAGCGGCGTCGTACAGGATGTTCGCAGCGCATAAAAATCAGATGCGGGCAGCACGCGACGGTCGGCTGCCATCAGTTGTTACGAGGGGAACCGCTCCATGAGCTACAACCAGCCGCCGCCCGGTCCGTACGGTCAGCAACCGCAGCAGCCCGGCCCGTACGGCCAGCCGCAGCAGCCGCAGGCTCCGCAGCCCGGCTACGGCTACCCGCAGCAGGGCGGCCAGGTGCCCCCGCAGCAGGGCGGCTACGGCTACCCGCAGCAGCCGCAGGCCCCCCAGCCCGGCTACGGCTACCCCCAGCAGGGCGCCCAGCCCGGCTACGGCCAGCAGCAGACCCCCTACGGCGCCATCCCCCAGGGCCCGCCGGAGGGCGGCGGCAACGGCAAGAAGATCGGCATCATCGTCGGCGCGGTGGCCGTGGTGGCGGCGATCGGCGTGGGGGCCTACTTCGTGTTCGGGTCGGGTGGTGGCGGTGACGTGAAGCCGTACACCATCTCGCTGCCGGACAAGCTGCTGAACGGGGAGTACTCCAAGGAAAACACCCTCCCCAGCAAGCCCGTCGACGTCTCCGACAACAAAAAGGCCAAGGCCATGGGGCTGACCAATGGCAAGATCGTGACGGCGACGTACAAAAAGCCCGACGGTCAGACACTGCGGGTCGAGGGCGACTACGGAAAGGTCGCCGATCCGGAGGGCGCCGTCAACCAGATGTTCGCCGAGACCGAAGCGCGGATGAAGAAGAACCTGACGTCCAGCGGCACGACGTTCAAAACCGTCGACGAAGCGGAGTCGTACTCACCGGATGACTTCGACGGCGCAACGCTGCAGTGCGCGAAGTACCAGCTCTCGGGCATGGAGAAGGGTGTGCAAATGTCCCTCGACATGACCCTGTGCGCCTGGGGCGACACCAGCGCCGTCGGTACGGCCGTGTTCATGCCGGCGACCGGCCCCACCGGGGTCACCGGCAAGGCGCCCGAGGGCGAGGAAGCGGCCGAGAAGACCGCCAAGATCCGCGAGGAAGTCCGCAAGGAGTAGGCCCGCGGCGGCGCTCGGCCGCCGACGCCAAAGGCCCTCGACGATTCGTCGGGGGCCTTTCGCCTGTCCCGCACCCGAAATGAGAGATCCGGCAGACCGTTAACCGAAACCTCACGCACACGAGGAACGTGCGTTCGTGCGCTGGTAGCTTGATCGGCGACCGACTGAAAAGCTGATTCCTGCTCAGGGGGACTCTCCTGCGCAAGACCATGCGCCGTATAGCGGCAACGACCGGAGTGCTGGTGGCGGGTACCGCCCTTCCGCTGGTCGTCACCACGCCGGCCCAGGCCGACGCCACGGACTGTGCGGTCTACATGGCAAGCAAGGGCTACAAGGTGGGACCGTCGGTGAAGAAGGCCTGCTACCTCGCGGAAAACACGGTGAACGGCACAGCTTTTTGCGAGACGTCGCTGAAGGTGATGGGCGTCAGGGCGCATCACGCTGAGGAAGCCTGCCGCCGCGGAGCACGCTGACACACTCCAGTAACACCGCCAACCGCCCGGCAGCTCACCAGCTGCCGGGCGGTTGTGTATCTGCTACCAGGGCGCCTACGCGCTCTTCTCGTGCGGCTCGCCCGACTCCCCGCGACTCCGCGGCACCAGCGTCGGGTTCACGTTCGAGTGAACGACATCCGCGGTGATGACGACCCGGGCGACGTCCTTGCGGGAGGGGACCTCGTACATCGCGGAGGAGAGGACCTCTTCCATGATGGCGCGCAGGCCGCGGGCGCCGGTGCCGCGCAGGATGGCCTGGTCGGCGATGGCCTCGAGGGCGGGGCGGTCGAAGTCCAGCTCCACACCGTCGAGTTCGAAGAGGCGCTTGTACTGCTTGACCAGGGCGTTGCGCGGCTCGACCAGGATCTGCAGCAGGGCCTCGCGGTCGAGGTTGTGGACGGAGGTGAGCACCGGGAGGCGGCCGATGAACTCGGGGATCATCCCGAACTTCACCAGGTCCTCCGGCATGACCTCCTGGAGCTGGTCCTTGGACTCGATCTCGCGCTTGGAGCGGATCGTGGCACCGAAGCCGATGCCCTTGGCGCCGGACCGGGACTCGATGATCTTCTCCAGGCCGGCGAAGGCGCCGCCGACGATGAAGAGGACGTTCGTGGTGTCGATCTGGATGAATTCCTGGTGGGGGTGCTTCCGGCCGCCCTGGGGCGGGACGGAGGCCGTGGTGCCTTCCAGGATCTTGAGCAGCGCCTGCTGGACGCCCTCGCCGGAGACGTCGCGCGTGATCGAGGGGTTTTCGCTCTTGCGGGCGACCTTGTCGATCTCGTCGATGTAGATGATGCCGGTCTCGGCCTTCTTGATGTCGAAGTCCGCGGCCTGAATGAGCTTGAGGAGGATGTTCTCGACGTCCTCGCCGACATAGCCGGCCTCGGTCAGCGCCGTGGCGTCGGCGAAGGCGAAGGGGACGTTGAGCATCCGGGCGAGCGTCTGCGCGAGCAGGGTCTTGCCGGAGCCGGTGGGGCCGAGCAGCAGGATGTTGGACTTGGCGAGCTCGATGCCCTCATCGCCGCGGCCGCCGCCGTTCTCGCCCGCCTGCACCCGCTTGTAGTGGTTGTAGACGGCGACCGAGAGCGCCTTCTTCGCGGGGTCCTGGCCGACCACATAGCCATTGAGGAACTCGTAGATCTCCCGGGGCTTGGGGAGCTCCTCCCAACGCACCTCGGAGGTCTCGGCGAGCTCCTCCTCGATGATTTCGTTGCAGAGGTCGATGCACTCGTCGCAGATGTACACACCAGGTCCCGCGATGAGCTTCTTCACCTGCTTCTGGCTCTTTCCGCAGAATGAGCACTTGAGCAGGTCGCCGCCGTCACCGATGCGTGCCACGAGGTGCTTCCCCTTCGCCTGGGATCCGCATTGCTCCACGGACCCGGGTGCTTGCCTATCGACGGTACCTTGCCGGGCCCCCCGTACGGGCCCCCCTTGGACCGACTCGGTTCACTCGGTCCCGGTCCGGCCCAAGGGGGCGACTCTCCGACGCACTGCGCGAAGAGCGCTAGCCGATCGAGACGGACGACTTCCGCGTCGAGACGATCTGGTCGACCAGACCGTACGCCAGGGACTCCTCGGCGGTCAGAATCTTGTCGCGTTCGATATCGTCGCGGATCTTCTCGATGGGCGTGCTGGAGTGCTTGGCCAGCAGGTCCTCGAGCTGGGAGCGCATCCGCAGGATCTCGTTGGCGGCGATCTCCAGGTCGGAGACCTGACCGCGGCCGGTCTCGCTGTAGGGCTGGTGGATCAGCACGCGGGCGTTCGGCAGCGCCATCCGCTTGCCGGGCGTGCCGGCGGCCAGCAGGACCGCGGCGGCCGAGGCCGCCTGGCCCATGCAGACCGTCTGGATGTCCGGCTTCACGAACTGCATGGTGTCGTAGATGGCCGTGAGCGCGGTGAAGGAGCCGCCGGGCGAGTTGATGTAGATCGAGATGTCCCGGTCCGGGTCCATCGACTCCAGGCACAGCAGCTGCGCCATGACGTCATTGGCCGAGGCGTCGTCGATCTGCACGCCGAGGAAGATCACCCGCTCCTCGAAGAGCTTCGCGTACGGGTCGTACTCGCGCACGCCCTGCGAGGTGCGCTCGACGAAGCGCGGGACGATGTAGCGGGACTCGGCGCGCGGGCCGGAGAACTCGGCCTCCGCGCCCTGGTAGAGGGCGCTGCCGGGGAAGTTGTTCATCGTGGTGTTCACCATCCTGGTGGCGATCAAGTGGGCTGGGGTGGCTGTGGGGCGAGTGGTACGGGGCTCAGGCCCCGGTGCCGCCCCCGCCCGGAACGCCGGAAGCAGAGATCATCACGTCGTCGATGAGGCCGTACTCCTTGGCCTCGTCGGCGGAGAACCAGCGGTCGCGGTCCGAGTCGTGGGTGATGCGCTCGACGGTCTGACCGGTGTGGAAGGCGGTCAGCTCGGCCATCCGCTTCTTGGTGTGCAGCAGCCGCTCGGCATGGATCTTGATGTCCGAGGCGGAGCCGGCGAGGCCCGCCGAGGGCTGGTGGATGAGGATCTCGGCGTTCGGCAGCGCGAAGCGCTTGCCCGGGGTGCCGGCGCTCAGCAGGAACTGGCCCATGGAGGCGGCGAGGCCCATCGCGATCGTCACCACGTCGTTCTTGATGTACTGCATGGTGTCGTAGATCGCCAAGCCGGCCGAGATCGAGCCGCCCGGGGAGTTGATGTAGAGGAAGATGTCCTTGTCCGGGTCCGCGGCCAGGAGAAGCAGCTGCGCGGTGATCTTGTTGGCGATGTCGTCGTCGACCGGCTGGCCGAGGAAGATGATCCGCTCGCCGAGCAGCCGGTTGTAGACCTGGTCGCCGAGGCCACCGAAGGTCGGCTCAGCGGCGGCGGAAGGCATCGGGATCGTCACGTGTCCACCTGCTCGTTGTCGGACGGTTCGCGACCGTCTCAGCGTCGTCTGCCGGGGCGCGGGGATCAGCGCCGTATCGTGCACCCGGCGCGGTTTCAGGGACTCCCCTGCCCTCGTATCTACGGACCCTAACGCGCAGGTCGGACAACGCCATCCCGCATTGAGAACTGTTCGCTGTGAGCGCAGGCTCACCGGTCCGGTATGACTTCGGTAGGAGTCCGGTACGGCTACGGGCCCGAACACGCGGACGTGCGTGTTCGGGCCCGTAGTCGGAATTACCGTGCGACGGCGGAAGCTCAGGCCTCGGGCTTCTCGTCGGCGGCGGGCTCGGTGCCCTCGGCCTCGGCGACGACGGTCTCGGCGACCTCGGCCTCGTCCTCGTCCTCCAGGTCGATGACCTCGCCGTTGCTGTCCTTGACCGTGGCGGCCTCGACGACGACCGCGAGGGCCTTGCCGCGGGCGACCTCACCGACGAGCATCGGCACCTGGCCGCCCTCGACGACCGCCTGGGCGAACTGGTCGGGGGACATGCCGGAGGACTGCGCGCGGCGCATGAGGTGCTCGGTGAGCTCCTCCTGGCTGACGTTCAGCTTCTCCTTGTTGACCAGCTCGTCGAGGAGGAACTGGGTCTTGATGCCCTTCTCCGCCTGCTCCTTGGTCTCGGCGTCGAACTCTTCCTCGGTCTTGCCCTGGATCTCCAGGTACTTGGCGAGGTCGAGACCCATCTGGGCGAGCTGGTGGTTGACCAGGTTGTGCTTGCGGGTCTGGATCTCGTCCGCGAGCAGCTTCTCCGGCATCGGCACCTCGACGAGCTTGAGCAGCTCGTCCAGGACCTTCTCCTGCGCCTGGGTGGCCTGGTCGTACTTCTTCATCTGCTCGAGGCGCTTGCGGCTGTCCGCCTTGAGCTCCTCGAGGGTGTCGAACTCGCTGGCCAGCTGCGCGAACTCGTCGTCCAGCTCGGGCAGTTCGCGGGACTTGACCTCGGTGACCTCGACCTTGACCTCGGCCTCCTTGCCCTCGGCGGAGCCGCCCTTGAGCTCGGAGGTGAAGGTGGCCTCGCCACCGGCCTCCAGGCCCGTGACGGCGTCGTCGATGCCGTCGAGGAGCTCGTCGGAGCCCACGGTGTAGGTGACGCCCTGGGCGACGCCGTCCTCGAGGACCTCGCCGTCCACCTTGGCCTCGAGGTTCAGCGTCAGGACGTCGCCGTCCTGGGCGGCGCGCTCGACCGGGGAGGTCGAGGCGAAGCGCTCGCGCAGCTGCTCGACGGACTTGTCGACGTCCTCGTCGGACACCGTGACGGCGTCGACCTCGACCTCGATGCCGGAGTAGTCCGGGATCTCGAGGGCGGGGCGGATGTCGACCTCGGCGGTGAAGGCCAGCAGCTCGCCGTCCTTCAGCTCGGTGATGTCGACGTCGGGCTGGCCGAGGACGTTCAGCTCACCCTCGTTGACCGCCTCGGTGTAGAACTTCGGGAGCGCGTCGTTGACGGCCTCCTCCAGCACGGCACCGCGGCCGAACCGCTGGTCGATGACGCGGGCCGGGATCTTGCCCTGGCGGAAGCCCTTCACCGTGACCTGCTGGTTGATCTTCTTGTACGCCGCGTCGAGGCTGTCCTTGAGCTCCTCGAAGGGCACCTCGACAGTGAGCCGAACCCGGGTCGGGTTCAGGGTCTCCACGGCGCTCTTCACGGTTCGGTCTCCTTGGGGCTGACTTCTGGGGTTTTGCTTGAGATCTTCCGGGCCCGCTCATTCGGGGTCCGTCCGATCGCGCCCGGATACAAGAGACACACGGGCACGCAGCTTGCATAGTAACCGCAGGGAGGATGACGCCCACAACGCGATCTTGGACGGCTCGCCGACAGGCGGGCGCCGGCCCGCCGCCGCGGAGGCCTCAGGAGAGGTGAGTGAGGGGGCCGAAGGTTCTGACCGAAGGTTCGGCTGAATAATGCTGGTCGGGGTGGCCGGATTCGAACCGACGACCTTCCGCTCCCAAAGCGGACGCGCTACCAAGCTGCGCCACACCCCGTCGGTGCGAGACGTAGGGTACATGGCTGCAGGCCGTACGGCTGCCAGTTATTCGGGACAGCCGATCTCGTCCGCATGCGGCGGAGATGTGGTGTGCGGCGGACCGCCCTGACCCGCTACGATGCACAGCGTGCCGCGGTCCGGTGACCGGTGGCGCTTGCGGGCGTAGCTCAATGGTAGAGCCCCAGTCTTCCAAACTGGCTACGCGGGTTCGATTCCCGTCGCCCGCTCGGAAAAAGAACCCCGGGCCCGGTGGCCTGGGGTTCTTTGCATTCCGCGACCCGGGTCCGCGGCCTAAGCTGGCCGGCATGGAGATCTGGATCAATCCCGCGTGTTCCAAGTGCCGTTCCGCGGTGAGCATCCTCGACGAGGAGGGCGCGCAGTACACCGTGCGCCGCTATCTGGAGGAGCCGCCGACCGCGGACGAGCTCCGCGCCGTACTGGAGCGGCTGGGCCTGGAGCCGTGGGACATCACGCGGACCCAGGAGGCCGAGGCCAAGGAGCTGGGAATCGCGTCCTGGGAGCGTACGGAAGCCGGGCGTGGACGGTGGATCGAGGCGCTGGCCGCACATCCGCGGCTGATTCAGCGGCCGATCATCACCGCGGACGACGGATCGGCCCTGGTGGGCCGTAGCGAGGAAGCCGTACGTGACGCGCTGGCGCGGACCGAGGGCGGGCGCACCACCTAGGCGGGCCGCCTAGAAGGTGATGTGGTTGATCGTGTCCGCGAGGGAGTTGATGAACCGGTTGATCGACGGCGCCATCCCCGTGGAGGCGAGGAAGAAGCCGAAGAGTATGGCGACGATCGCCGGACCCGCCTTGATCGACTTCTGTCTGACCAGTACGACAAGGATGATTCCCAACAGCAGCACCACTGACAGTGAAAGAGCCACAACAGATCACACCCTTGGTCGGAACGCCTCACCGGCCCGGAAGCATGCCGCGCACACCCCCTGGCCCCATCGTGCCATCAACTCCTTTCCCAGCGCAGGCGGGTGACGAATCATCGGCCAATGGTTTGCCCGATTCCGTCCCCTGGCAGGGGCGGGTCTCCGCCAGGGGGCGGACAGGCGGCAGAGGAGCGGTGGCCGGATGGTGGCCGGGTGGCCGGAATTCCATGGGCCGTGGCACAGGACCGGCCACCGGTAATTCGGGCTGATCATTTTTCCGGGACCGATCGCGGCACCCGGCCGATAAGCGGTGCGGTGAATTCGCAATTCGTGGCGTCCGTCACGACGGCCCGTCAAGCGGTGCGGGCATATCACCAAGGAAGCGGACATTCCTGCCGGGCCGTCCGCTGGGTATATCAACCGTTTTGGGATGCCTAGTCGGGACAAAACCGGGCACCGCGGCGGAGGGCTGCGGGGAATCTCACGGGTGATTGCGGGGTTTATCCGGAGCGTATATGCGGCCGCACCTGGGGAAATACCGAATAATGTTGGCGCGGTTTTACGCATTCGCCGTGCGCCGCTATCGTGCCTGGGATGTTTCCCGCTGCCCCCACACCGCGACGCGAGCTCCCTCCGGCCACGGAGGCTGCCGCGGCGGAGGACAGACCGGCACAGGCGCCGCCGCCCAAGGCCACGCCCAAGGCCGGCCGGGACGCGTTCTTCGACAACGCGAAGTACCTGGCCATCGTGCTGGTGGCGATGGGGCACGCCTGGGAGCCGCTGACCGACGGCAGCCGCGCCGCCGAGGCGCTCTACATGACCGTCTACACGTTCCACATGCCGGCGTTCATCATCATCTCCGGCTACTTCTCGCGCAGCTTCGACATGCGCAAGGACCGGCTGCAGCGGCTGGTGACCGGCGTGCTGGTCCCGTACATCCTCTTCGAGACGGCGTACGCCTTCTTCAAGCGCTGGGCGGACGACGATCCCGGGCATCCGATCAGCCTGCTGGATCCGTGGTTCCTGACGTGGTTCCTGATCGCGCTGTTCATCTGGCGGCTGACCACTCCGCTGTGGAAGATCGTGCGCTGGCCGATTCCGCTCGCGGTGGCCATTGCCGTGGCCGCGTCGGTGTCGCCGGACATCGGTGACGATCTGGATCTTCAGCGGGTCCTGCAGTTCCTGCCGTTCTTCGTGCTGGGGCTGAATCTGCGTCCGGAGCACTTCAAGCTGGTGCAGCGGCGGGCGGTGCGGATCGCGTCGGTGCCGATCTTTGCGGCCGCGCTGCTGATGGCCTACTGGGCGGCGCCCCGGATGACCTCGGCCTGGTTCTACCACCGGGACAGCGCGCAGGAGCTGGGCACCACCTGGTGGATCGGCGCCGTCATGACGCTGGCCCTGTTCGGCTGCTCGCTGGTGACGACGGCCTGCTTCTACTCCTGGGTGCCCCGGCGGACCATGTGGTTCACGGTGCTGGGCGCGGGCACGCTGTACGGCTATCTGCTGCACGGCTTCCTGGCCAAGGGCTCGCGGTTCTGGGGCTGGTTCGACGACTACAAGTGGCTGCACACACCGCTCGGCGAGATCGCGGTCACCGTGGTCGCGGCGGCGGTCGTGACGGCGCTGTGCACGCCGCCGGTGCAGCGGGCGTTCCGGTGGGCGATGGAGCCGAAGATGGCCTGGGCGTTCAAGAAGGATCCCGCCGATACGGGCGCGGGGGCGGGCCGGCGCGTAGGCGCCCATCCGCCGTACGGACCGGCGCCTAGAAGCACTCCACCAGGGCCACCGTCTGCGTCCAGTCCCCCTCCCGCAGCGCCTTCGCCGGGAGGACGAAGCGGAGATAGCCGCCGTCGGCGCACATGTCGTAGTGGCCGATGGTGATCAGGTGGCGGTAGGGCTCGTCGGCCGAAAGGTCCTTGAGCGGGAAGGTGCAGCCCTCCAGGTGGGGCCAGCCGAAAGCCTGGTCGGGCGAGAAACGGACGTCCTCGTACGTGTACAGGCCCTGTTCCTTCTCGCAGTACGCCCGCCATGCCTCGCCGAAGCGGTCCGACAGCGACCAGCCGGGCGACGACCGGTAATACGTCAGCCAGTCGTCCGTCTCGGGCTCCTCGGAATAGTCCAGGGTGTCCAGGACCGGGTCGTAGTCGACCGAGAAGGGGGACGGGAGGGTCACCGCCGGCACCGCGTACAGGTCCACGCGGGGGAACAGCGAGGCCGGTGCGGGGGCTTCGACCTCCGTCGCGCGTGCGGGATCGGCCGGGACGATCCGGCAGCGGCGCGGGTCCTCGAGGGGAGTGTCCTGGGCGGCCTCGGGCATCTCCCCGCGCTGCGGGCGGTCCTCGAAGCAGAAGACGTTCAGCAGGCCGGCCCCGGTGGGCGGCCGCTCGTCGCCGAGCCAGGGGCCGAGCGCATCGACGTCCAGCACGGCGAAAAGGCTCAGCGGCGCGCCCTCGCACTCCGGCCACGGCGTACCCGGGTCCAGGAGGGCCGGGCCGCCCCAGCGGGTGTGCCCGGCGGGGGCGATGCCGTCCTTGACCGGGCGCAGCCCGAAGCCCGGTCTGGCGAGCGCCGCCATCTGGTTCCCGAGGTGCTCCCCCAGGTGCTCGACGCAGAGCGCCCGGACCTTCGCCACTTCGGCCGCGTAATCCTTGTCCCGGTAGTCAGGCGTCCCGGCAGATCAGCAGCAGGGCGCGGTCGTCGTTGACGTCCTTGGCGACGGCCTCGATCAGATGCCAGGCGGCGCCGGCGAAGCCGCTGGTGACATAGCGGTCGGCCTCGCCGGTGAGGCGGTCGATGCCCTCGGCGATATCGCGGTCGTTGGCCTCGACCAGGCCGTCGGTGAAGAGCATGAGGACGTCGCCGGGGCGCAGGGTGCCCTTGACGGGGTCGAACTGGGCACCGTCGTAGACGCCGAGCAGCGGCCCGTCGCCCGACTTCTCCTCCCAGCGGCCGGAGCCCGCGCTGAGCTGGAGGGCGGGCAGATGGCCCGCGGAGAGGAGTTCGTAGTCGCCGGACTCCAGGTCGAGGACGAGGTGGATGGAGGTGGCGAAGCCCTCGTCCCAGTCCTGGCGGAGAAGGTAGCCGTTGGCGGCGGGGAGGAAGCCGTGCGGCGGGAGCGAGCCGAGGAGGCCGCCGAAGGCGCCGGAGAGGAGGAGGGCGCGGGAGGCGGCGTCCATGCCCTTGCCGGAGACGTCGGTGAGGACGACCTCGAGGATGTCGCCGCCGTGGGTGCGGGAGGCGACGACGAAGTCACCGGAGAAGGACTGGCCGCCGGCCGGGCGGAGCGCCATCTCGTGGTGCCAGCCCGGCGGCAGTTTGGGCAGCGAGCTCTGTACGCGGATCCGCTCGCGCAGGTCGAAGAGCATGGTGCCGCCGCGCCGCCAGGGCACCCCGACCCGGTTGCGGAACTGGGCGATCAGCAGCCCGAAGAACCCGACCGAGGCGACCACCAGGACCGTGCCGGGGGTGATCCGGTCCGGCCCTTCGCCGTACGGGCCGAACAGTGCGGACTCGACGACGAGGGCGGCCGCGGAGGCGCCGTACAGGACGAGGAGGTTGGCCGGGCGCAGCAGCAGGCCGCCGGCGATGACCGGGAGGACCAGGGCGGTCGGGGCGAGCCATTCGGGGCGCCAGAGGGTGCCCGCGGCGATGGCGGGGATGGCCAGGAGCAGGACGGCCAGCGCGGGCCGGTCGGAGCCGTCGCCGCGGAAGTAGTCGACCCCGGCCTTGCGCACGCCGATGCGGGCCCGGTGCATGCTTTTGTGCATCCGGGCCGTCAGGGGTTCCGTTCCCGGGCCGCTCGTCATCGCTCTGGGACCTTATCCACCCGTTCGGCGGTGCGTCGATTCGCCGCACGTCAGCCCCGGGAATTGCCGGGAAACAGCGTTCGAAATGCGGTCGCGCGGCCGGTGAGTGTCCTGGGGGCGGGGCGGGTGCGGCGGCCGTCAGGCCCGGCTGCCGGTGCCCGTTGCCGGCTGGCAGCCGGGGCACCAGAAGAGGTTGCGGGCGGCGAGTTCTGCCGTGCGGATCTCGGTGGTGCAGATGTGGCAGCGCTGGTTCGCGCGGCGGTAGACGTAGACCTCGCCGCCGTGGTCGTCCACCCGGGGTGGACGGCCCATCGCCTCCGGCATGTGTTCCGGCCGGACGGTGTCGATGCGGTTGTTGCGTACGCCCTCGCGCATCAGGGCGACCAGGTCGTGCCAGACGGCGTCCCAGGCGGGGCGGGTGAGGTCGCGGCCCGGGAGGTACGGGTCGATGCGGTGCCGGAAGAGGACCTCGGCGCGGTAGACGTTGCCCACGCCCGCGATGATCTTCTGGTCCAGGAGCAGGGCCGCGATGGTGGTGCGGCTGCGGGTGATGCGCTTCCAGGCCCGTTCGTGGTCGTCGTCGACGCGGAGCGGGTCCGGGCCCAGGCGGTCGTGTATCGCCTGCTTCTCGGCGTCGGTGATCAGCACGCAGGTGGTGGGGCCGCGGAGGTCCGCGTACGCCGATGCGGTCGCGATGCGGAGGCGGACGGTGTCGGTGGCGGGGGGCGCCGGGGCGGTGCCGAAGCCGAGTTTGCCGAAGAGGCCGAGGTGGATGTGGACCCAGCCGGTCCCGGCGAAGCCGAGGAAAAGGTGCTTTCCGTGGGCCTCGGTTTGGGTCAGCACCTGGTTGTCGGTGAGGGCCGCGCTGTCGGAGAACTTGCCCTGGGGGCTGGTTGTTCTGACCTGGTGTCCCAGGAAGCGGTCCGCGTAGTCCTGGGCCAGGCGGTGGATGGTGTGGCCCTCTGGCACGGCCTCTCCTCCGGAGGGGATTTTCCGTACGTTGCCGGGTGCCGATCCGCTGCGCTTGGCCCAGGCCGTACGGTGCCGGGTGCGGCGCCGTGGCTTTTTTGGTTTCCGCTGCGCGGTGCTGTTCGGCTGCGGCGCCGGGCTCCGCGGCTTCGCCGCTGCGGCCCGGCGCCTCCCGTGGGTGGGTGGTGAGTTGGGGGGGGGCGGGCGTTGTTCTACTGCTGCGGGTGATGCGCCGGAATCTCGGGGAGCTCGCCGGTGGTCTCGTAGGCGGAGAGCATGTCGATGCGGCGGGTGTGGCGTTCCTCACCGGAGTACGGGGTGTTGAGGAAGACGTCGATGAAGCTCGTCGCCTCGTCCCGGGTGTGCATGCGGCCGCCGACCGAGATGACGTTGGCGTTGTTGTGCTCGCGGCCGAGCTTGGCGGTTTCCTCGCTCCAGGCCAGTGCGGCACGGACGCCCTTGACCTTGTTGGCGGCGATCTGCTCGCCGTTGCCGGAGCCGCCGATCACGATGCCGAGGCTGTCCGGGTCGGCCGCGGTCCGCTCGGCGGCGCGAAGGCAGAACGGGGGGTAGTCGTCCTGGGCGTCGTAGATGTGGGGGCCGCAGTCGACAGGGTCGTGGCCATGGGCCTTGAGCCACTCGACGAGGTGGTTCTTGAGTTCGAAGCCGGCATGGTCGGAACCGAGGTACACGCGCATGCGATGAGTGTGACACGGGCCCGCGGGGGCAGGCGCTGCCGGGTGGTCCCGCGGGTCCCCGTACGGGAGCGCGTCCTCACCTTCCGTACGCATGCGTGCCGGGCAATCGTCCGGTGTTTCACGCAACGATCCGACGCCAGGCCTTCCAATCGATGGGTGATCGACGTTCTAATGCGGGGGTTCCAATCCGTGAACCACACAAGGACGGTGCACACATGGGCGCGCACCTTCCCCCACGCTCCGACGGAGCAGGGGGCACCCCCGCCACCAAAGTGGCCCCCGTCGCCGGGAACCCCGGCAGCGGACCCACCGGGGGGCAGTCGCAGGACGGGCTGCAGGCAGGACTGAAGAATCGTCATCTGTCGATGATCGCCATTGGCGGGGTCATCGGCGCGGGGCTGTTCGTCGGCTCCGGAGCCGGGATCTCGGCCGCGGGGCCCGGCATTTTGCTTTCGTACGCGCTGACCGGGCTGCTGGTGGTGCTGGTGATGCGGATGCTCGGGGAAATGGCCGCCGCCTCCCCGACGTCCGGGTCGTTCTCCGCCTATGCCGACCGGGCGCTGGGGCACTGGGCGGGCTTCACGATCGGCTGGCTGTACTGGTTCTTCTGGTCGGTGGTGCTGGCGGTCGAAGCGACCGCGGCGGCCGCGATTCTGACCGGCTGGGTCCCGGCCGTTCCGCAGTGGGCCTGGGCCCTGCTGGTGATGATCGTGCTGACCGGGACCAATCTTGTCTCGGTCGGCTCGTTCGGTGAGTTCGAGTTCTGGTTCGCCGGGATCAAGGTCGTGGCGATCGTGGTCTTCATCGCGGTCGGCGCGCTGGCCATATTCGGGCTGCCGCCCGGTGATCATGCGGTGGGCACCGCGAATCTGACGGGGCACGGCGGGTTCCTGCCGCATGGTCCCGGCGCGATTCTGTCCGGCATGCTGCTGGTCGTCTTCTCGTTCATGGGCAGCGAGATCGTGACGCTGGCGGCGAGCGAGTCACCCAATCCGGTGCAGGCCGTACGGAAGGCCGTCAACAGCGTGATCTGGCGGATCGCGCTGTTCTACATCGGGTCGATCGGGGTGATTGTGACGCTGCTGCCGTGGAACGATCCGGCGGTGGCCAAGAGCCCGTATGTGGCGGTGCTGAAGTCGCTGGACATTCCGTATGCGGGCACCGTGATGGATGTGGTGGTGCTGACCGCGGTGCTGTCGTGTCTGAACTCCGGTCTCTACACGGCCTCGCGGATGGCGTTCTCGCTCGGTGAGCGGGGGGACGCGCCGAAGTCGTTCGCGACGGTCAACCGGGGCGGTGTCCCCGCGGTGGCCATCTACGCTTCGGTGGCCTTCGGGTTCCTTGCGACGATCTTCAGCTACACGTCGAAGGACACCATTTTCCAGTTCCTGCTGAATTCGTCGGGCGCCGTTGCCCTGTTTGTGTGGCTGGTCATCTGCTTCTCGCAGCTGCGGATGCGGCGGATCATCGAGCGGGAGGCGCCGGAGCGGCTGACGGTACGGATGTGGCTGTACCCGTGGCTGACGTACGCGACGATCGCACTGATCGTGTTCGTCATCGGCTATATGTTCTACGACCCCGACGGGCGGGAGCAGATGGTGCTGTCGGTCGTCGCGGCCGTGGTGGTGCTGGCCGTCGGGCTGGTGCTGGACCGGCGGCGGCCGCGGGACGCGGCCGAGGGTGCCGCGAAGCGGTAGGAAAGCGGGAGAAAAAAGCGGTCGGGCCCCGCCTCACCCTGTGGTGAGTGCGGGGCCCGTTTGCGTGGGCGGTGCCGGTCAGCGGCGGCCGGCGAGCTTCCAGGCGGCCGGGAGGGCGCCCATCGCCAGTGCGGCCTTGAGTGCGTCGCCGATCAGGAACGGGACGAGGCCGACGGCCACGGCCTGGCCGAAGGACATGCCGGTGCTCAGGGCGAGGTAGGGGACGCCGATGCCGTAGATCAGGGCCGTGCCGGCGGCCATGGTGGCGGCCGTACGCAGGACTCCGCGGTCGCCGCCGCGGCGGGCCAGGGAGCCCACGACGGTGGCGGCGAGCAGCATGCCCAGGATGTAGCCGAAGGTGGCGCCGCCCGCGCCCGAGGTGCCGCCCGCGAACCACGGCACGCCCGCCATGCCCACCAGGGCGTACAGCGCGAGGGACAGCAGGCCGCGGCCCGCGCCGAGCGAGGCGCCGACCAGGAGCGCGGCGAAGGTCTGGCCGGTGACCGGGACCGGGGAGCCGGGGACCGGGACGGCGATCTGCGCCGCGATGCCGGTGAGCGCCGCGCCGCCGACGACCAGCGCGGCGTCGCGGACGCGGGCGCGGGAGGCGGTGGTGGTGGCGGGCAGCAGGTCGGCGAGGACCTCCCCCAAGCGCTCGGCTCCGCTCGAGCAGGGGGTGCCCCCATCGGATCGGGGGAAGGCTGCAGTGCTCATCGTGGCTCCGCGAGGTGAAGGGGTGTGGGACAGGTCGGGACGCGTTGACGTTAGCCGAGGGGACCGGTGGAGATCATCGTGTGGCGGCGACAAAGCCGTACCGGCCCCGCTTGGAGAGTTCTGCCCAACCGCCCGGATCGCCAGACCTGTTGGAGCGGCGGGCGTCCGCGCAGGTCACGTGATGCTCATCACGGCGGTGGCCGCGGCAGGACGCCGGTTTTGTGGTAGCGCGCGGCGGCCGGGGAAACTGGCCTCGCCCCGCACCGACCTGTGGGGTTCCACCAATGCCACGCGTTGCTGTGCGCCGCCGGAGCAGCCCTTCGGCACGCCTCTTCGCCGCCGCCTTTCGTCACACCCCTTACGAAGGTACGAGCCCATGCACGACGCAACGACCCCCGCCGGGACCGCCCCACTCGGTGCGGGGGCCGGCGAACAGGAGCCGCTGAACGGCGGTCTCAAGCAGCGCCATCTGACCATGCTGGGCCTGGGCGGGGTGATCGGCGCGGGGCTGTTCGTCGGCTCCGGCGCGGGCATCGCGGTGGCCGGACCCGGGATCGTGCTGTCGTATCTGATCGCCGGTGCGCTGGCGATGCTGATCATGCGGATGCTCGGGGAGATGTCGGCGGCGATGCCGGCCTCGGGCGCGTTCTCGGTGCACGCGGAGCGGGCGCTGGGGCGCTGGGCGGGCTTCAGTGTGGGGTGGCTGTACTGGTTCCTGCTGGTGGTGGTGCTCGCGGTGGAGGCCACCGGTGCGGCGCAGATCGCCAACGGGTGGGTGCCCGGCGTTCCTCAGTGGGCCTGGGTGCTGATCTTCATGATCGTGTTCACCGCGGCCAATCTGGCGGCGGTGAAGAACTTCGGTGAGTTCGAGTTCTGGTTCGCGACGCTGAAGGTCACGGCGATCGTGCTGTTTCTGGCGCTGAGTCTGCTGGCGGTGTTCGGGGTGCTGCCGGACACGGATCCGGTCGGCATGGCGAACCTCACCGGGCAGGGCGGCTTCCTTCCGCACGGCTGGGCCGGCGTCGTCTCCGGTGTGCTGGCCGTGGTGTTCGCGTTCGGCGGGCTGGAGGTCGTCACCATCGCGGCCGCCGAGTCGGACGATCCGGCGCGCGCGGTCGGCCGGGCGGTGCGCAGTGCGGTCTGGCGGATCCTCTTCTTCTACGTGGGCTCGATGCTGGTCATCGTGACGCTGCTGCCGTGGTCGTCGATGCGGCCGGGCAAGAGTCCGTACGTCGCGGTGCTGGACTCCATCGGTGTGCCGGGCGCCGGGCAGATCATGAACATCGTGGTCTTCGTGGCGCTGCTCTCGGCGCTGAACGCCAATCTCTACGGGGCGTCGCGCATGGTGTTCTCGCTTGCGGAGCGGGGCGAGGCGCCGCGTGCGCTGTTGAAGGTGTCGGGGGGAGGGGTGCCGCGGCGGGCCGTACTGGCGTCGGTTGCCTTCGGTTTCGTCTCCGTGGTGCTGAATCTGAAGTGGCCGGATTCGGTCTTCCTCTACATGCTCAATGCCGTGGGTGCGGTGCTGCTGTTCGTGTGGGGCCTGATCGCCGTCTCCCAGCTGCGGCTGCGTCCGCGTATCGAACGCGAGGCGCCCGAGAAACTGACGCTGCGTATGTGGGCGTTCCCGTGGCTGACGTGGGTGGCGCTGCTGGCGATGGGCGGTGTGCTGGTGCTGATGCTGACCGACGACACGGCGCGTCCGCAGCTGCTGTGGTCGGCCGGGGCGACGGCGGCGGTGCTGGCCGTGGCGGGCGTTCGGGAACTGCGGACGCGCAGGGCGCAGGGCCCGCGCCGCGCGCAGGGCTGACGGATACGCCCCGGCCGGCCCGGAGGGCTGAGGCGCGCGTCACAACAGGTGGCAACTGACGATGAAACGACCACGGGTGGTCACGATCTCGTCTGAATAGCGAACATTCACTGCACAACTGTTGCCCTGAGCGGACACCGGCGCTCAAACTGAGCGCGCTTCACCGCAGGACCCCTGGAGTTGAGCCGTCGGCGGCCCCGGGAGAAGGCAGTATCGCCCCGCTTCGCTCTCACATACTGGGACAGGTACGACATGAATCGGACACCCTCGTCCGCCACGCCACTGCGCAAGCAGACCGATGCGGTCCAGGGCGCCGGCCAGGACGGCGGCCCCTCGCTGTCCAACGGCCTCAAGCAGCGCCATCTTTCGATGATCGCCCTCGGCGGCGTGATCGGCGCCGGCCTGTTCGTCGGCTCCCGCGAGAGCATCGCCGCCGCGGGCCCCTCGGTCGTGCTGGCCTATGCGGTCTCCGGGGCGCTGGTCATGCTGATCATGCGGATGCTCGGCGAGATGGCCGCGGCCAACCCGGCCTCCGGCTCCTTCTCCGTGCACGCCGAGCGCTCCATAGGCCCGTGGGCCGGCTTCACGGTGGGCTGGATGTTCTCCGCGCTGCTGTGTGTCGCGGTGGCCGCCGAGGCGCTGGGCGCCGCGGACATCATGCACCACTGGTTCCCGGCCACCGAGCCCTGGATGTGGGTACTGCTGTTCATGGTGGTCTTCACCGCCACGAACCTGGCGGCGGTCAGCAACTTCGGCGAGTTCGAGTTCTGGTTCGCCGCGCTGAAGGTCGCCGCGATCGCCCTCTTCCTGATCCTGGGCGTGCTCGCCATCTTCGGCGTCCTGCCGGGAACCGAGGCGCCGGGCGCCACGCATCTGACCGGTGACGGCGGGTTCCTGCCTCATGGCACGGACGGCCTGATGGTCGGCCTGCTCGCCTCGGTGTTCGCGTACGGCGGGCTGGAGACGGTGACCATCGCGGCAGCCGAGTCCAAGGACCCGGTGCGCGGGGTGGCGAGCGCGGTGCGCACCGCGATGTGGCGGATCGCCCTCTTCTACGTCGGCTCGATGGCCATCATCGTCACCGTCATTCCCTGGAGCGCCCCCTCGATCGCCAAGAGCGGTCCCTACGTCGCCGTCCTGGACTACCTCCAGATCCCGGCGGCCGGCCAGATCATGAACGTCGTCATCCTGGTCGCGCTGCTCTCCGCGGTGAACGCCAACCTCTACGGCGCGTCGCGGATGGCGTACTCCCTCATCTCCCGCGGCCAGGGCCCGGCCTTCCTCGGCAAGGTCAGCAGCGGCGTACCGCGCCGCGCCGTGCTGCTGTGCTCCGCCTTCGGCTTCCTCGCGGTCCTCTTCAGCTTCCTGTGGCCCGACACGCTCTTCCAGTGGCTGCTGAACATGGTCGGCGCGGCCGTCCTGGTGGTGTGGGCCTTCATCTCGGTCTCCCAGCTGCGGATGCGGCGCCGGCTGGAGCGCGAGGCGCCGGAGAAGCTCGTCGTGAAGATGTGGGCCTTCCCGGTCCTGACGATCGTGGCGCTGGTGGGCATCGTCGCCGTCCTGCTGCTGATGCTGCGGGACGAGAACCAGCGCATCCAGCTGCTGTTCACCGGCGGCTTCGGAGTGGTGCTGGCCGCGGTCGGGCTGGTGCGGCAGCGAACGGCCGCCCGGCGCGCGGAGTAACGCGCCACCGGACACCCCCTTTCAGGCGGGGCGGGACCTCCTTCCGAGGTCCCGCCCCGCCTCCGTCTTTGGGACCAGGCCGGTGCCCTTGCCCGGCCGGTGATCATTCCTGCTGATAGCGTGCTCTTGCACATTGTTTGCAACTACTGCATGTACGCAGCTTGGAGGCGGGATCGGCATGGCGACCTACACACTTCCGGAACTCCCCTACGACTACGCGGCGCTGGCCCCGGTCATCAGCCCCGAAATCATCGAGCTGCACCACGACAAGCACCACGCGGCCTATGTGAAGGGCGCCAACGACACGCTGGAGCAGCTGGCCGAGGCGCGCGACAAGGAGTCCTGGGGCGCCATCAACGGCCTCGAGAAGAACCTCGCGTTCCACCTCTCCGGGCACATCCTGCACAGCATCTACTGGCACAACATGACCGGCGACGGCGGCGGCGAGCCGCACGAGAAGGACGGCGTGGGCGAGCTGGCCGACGCCATCGCGGAGAGCTTCGGGTCGTACGCCGGGTTCAAGGCCCAGCTGACCAAGGCCTCGGCCACCACCCAGGGGTCCGGCTGGGGAGTGCTCGCCCACGAGCCGGTCAGCGGGCGGCTGATCGTGGAGCAGATCTACGACCACCAGGGGAATGTCGGCCAGGGCTCGGTGCCGATCCTGGTCTTCGACGCCTGGGAGCACGCCTTCTACCTGCAGTACAAGAACCAGAAGGTGGACTTCATCGAGGCGATGTGGCAGGTCGTCAACTGGCAGGACGTGGCCAAGCGGTACGCGGCCGCCAAGGAGCGCGCGAACACCTTGCTGCTGGCGCCGTGAGGCGGTAGCGGTACCGGTCGTCCTGCCTCGTGATCGTCTTCTCACCCTTCACCTGGCGGGCGGAATGACGGAGCGCCCCCGTACGTCGAATACGTACGGGGGCGCTCCCATTCCAGCTACCGGACATCGCCGCGACCGGTATCAGTCAAAAATGGGGCCCTGCGTACGCGTCCGCTTGATCTCGTAGAAGCCCGGAATGGACGCCACCATCAGCGTGCCGTCCCAGAGCTTGGCCGCTTCTTCGCCCTTGGGGGCCGGGGTGACGACCGGGCCGAAGAAGGCGATCTGGTCGCCGTCGGAGCCGGGGACGGCGATGACCGGGGTGCCGACCTCCTGGCCGACGAGGTCGATGCCGGCCTTGTGGGAGGCGCGCAGCTCCTTGTCGTAGGTGTCCTTGTCGGCGTACTCGATCAGGTCGGCGGGCAGGCCGGCGTCCTCGAGGGCGGCCGCGATGGACTCGCGGCTCACCCCCTCGCCCGCGTTGTGGAAGCGGGTGCCGAGCGCGGTGTAGAGCTTGCCGACGACCTCGTCGCCGTGGAGCTGCTGCGCGGCGATCACCACGCGGACCGGGCCCCAGGCCTTGCCGCCGGGGCGCATGTTCTCGGCGTATTCCTCGGGCAGCTGGTCGAGCTTGTCCTCATTGAGCACCGCCAGGCTCATCACATGCCAGCGCACCTCGACCGGGCGCACCTTTTCCACCTCCAGCATCCAGCGGGAGGTCATCCAGGCCCAGGGGCACAGCGGGTCGAACCAGAAGTCGGCGGGGGTCTTCGCGGTCTCGGACACAGGGTCTCCTCTTGCGGACGGTGCGGTGATGTTCCGGTCACGGTTCGCACGCTTCAACAACAGGACACCGTGCCATGATTCCCAGTGTTCGATATTCGAGACAAGGACAAGGGAGTCACGTCGTGCCAGGTGAGAATCTGTCCCGGGACGAGGCCCGGACGCGGGGCCGGCTGCTGAGCGTTGACGGGTACGACGTGGCGCTGGATGTCCGCTCAGCGGTGCAGCGCGGCGAGGCCGCCGCCACCTTCCGCTCCCGGACCACCGTCCGGTTCCGCTGCGCCGAGCCGGGCGCGGCGACCTTCGCCGATCTGCTCGCTCCGTCCGTCACCTCCGTCACCCTCAACGGCCGCGAGCTGGACCCGGCCGCGGTCTTCGACGGCACCCGGATCGCGCTCGACGATCTCGCCGCCGAGAACACCCTGGTCGTCGATGCGCAGTGCGCCTACAGCCGCACCGGCGAGGGCCTGCACCGGTTCATCGACCCCGAGGACGGCGAGGTCTACCTCTATACGCAGTACGAGCCGGCCGACGCGCGCCGGGTCTTCGCGAATTTCGAACAGCCGGACCTGAAGGCCCCGTTCAGCTTTGAGGTGACCGCTCCGGAGGGGTGGGTCGTGCTCAGCAACGGCGCGGAGGAGGGGGAAGTCGAAGGGGCGCGCGAAGCGCTTCCACTGAAGGGTGGTGGTGGGCGACGGGCGGGAGGCAGGCACCGGTTCGCGACGACGCGGCCGATCTCGACGTACATCACGGCCGTGGTCGCCGGCCCGTACCACTACGTCTCCGACAGCTACCGCCGCACCTTCGAGGACGGCAGCACGCTGGAGATCCCGCTGGGCGCGCTGTGCCGCAAGGGACTGGCGCGGCATTTCGACGCGGACGACATCTTCACCGTCACCAAGCAGGGCCTGGACTTCTTCCACGACCACTTCGACTATCCGTACCCCTTCGGGAAGTACGACCAGGCCTTTGTGCCGGAATACAACCTGGGTGCCATGGAGAACCCCGGGTGTGTGACCTTCCGCGAGGAGTTCATTTTCCGCGGGAAGGTGACCGAGGCGTCGTACGAGGGCCGGGCCAATGTCATCCTGCACGAGATGGCGCATATGTGGTTCGGCGACCTGGTGACCATGCAGTGGTGGGACGACCTGTGGCTCAAGGAGTCGTTCGCGGACTTCATGGGGGCGTTCGCGCTGGTGGGGGCGACGCGGTTCACGGACGGCTGGATCACCTTCGCCAATCGCCGTAAGTCCTGGGCCTACCGCGCCGATCAGCTGCCGTCCACCCATCCGGTCACCGCCGATATCCGTGACCTGGAGGACGCCAAGCTGAATTTCGACGGCATTACGTATGCCAAGGGCGCCTCGGTACTCAAACAGCTGGTGGCCTACGCCGGGCAGGATGCCTTTCTCGAGGGCGCGCGGCGGTATTTCCAGCGGCATGCGTACGGGAACACCCGGCTCGCGGATCTGCTGTCGGTCCTGGAGGAGACCTCGGGGCGGGACATGGCCGCCTGGTCGCGGGCCTGGCTGGAGACGGCGGGCGTCAACTCCCTCACTCCGCAGGCGACCTATGACGCGCAGGACCGGATCACCGAGCTGAGCATCTTCCAGGAGGCGGCCCCTTCGCATCCCGAACTGCGGCCGCACCGGGTCGCGGTGGGCCTGTACCGGCGGCGGGACGAGGACGGCGCGCTGGTGCGCCACGCCCGCGCGGAGGTGGATGTCTCCGGGCCCCGTACGGTCGTCGAGGAGCTGGCGGGTGCCGAGCGGCCCGAGCTGATCCTGGTCAACGACGACGATCTGACGTACTGCAAGATCCGCTTCGACGCGGACTCGCTGGCCGCCTTGCGGGCCCGCCTCGGCGACCTCGCCGACCCCCTGGCGCGGGCGCTGTGCTGGGCCGCGCTGTGGGGCCTGACCCGCGACGGGCTGATGCCGGCCCGCGACTATCTGGACCTGGTGCTGCGCTTCGCCGGCCGGGAGACCGACATCGGCGTACTCCAGTCGCTGCACACCCAGGCCCGTACGGCCCTCGAGCACTACTCCGCGCCCGGCCGCCGCGAGACCGCCGCCCGCGACCTGGCCGAAGGCGCGCTGCGTGAGCTGCGGCTGGCCGAGCCGGGCAGCGGGCACCAGCTCGCCTGGGCGCGGCACTTCGCCACGATCGCCTCCAGCGAGGCCGATCTGCAGCTGCTGCGCGGCCTGCTGGACGGCAGCGCGAAGATCGACGGACTGGAGGTGGACCAGGAGCTGCGCTGGGCGTTCCTGGAGCCGCTGGCCTCGCACGGCGCCGCGGACGAGGCCGTCATCGCCGCCGAACTGGCCCGCGACGACACCGCCTCGGGCAAGCGCCACGAGGTCCGCTGCCTGGCCGCCCGGCCGTCCGCCGACGTCAAGGCGCAGGCGTGGACCGATGTCGTGGCGTCCGATGTGCTGTCGAACGCGCTGGTGGAGGCCACGATCAGCGGTTTCGTCCAGCTCGGTCAGCGCGAGCTGCTGGCGCCGTAT
The DNA here is from genome assembly GCF_040651455.1 of Streptomyces sp. NPDC048483. NCBI lineage: Bacteria > Bacillati > Actinomycetota > Actinomycetes > Kitasatosporales > Streptomycetaceae > Streptomyces > Streptomyces sp. NPDC048483. The sequence continues at coordinate 28,831 of NZ_JBEZJZ010000055.1, read as the reverse complement.
GCGCCGCGCTACTTCGCGGTGATCGAGCGGGTGTGGCAGGAGCGGTCGATCGAGATCGCGATGTCGGTGGTGCGCGGGCTGTTCCCGGCCTGGCTGGTGGACCGGGCCACGCTGGGCGCGGCGGACTCGTGGCTGGCGGAGCATGCCGAGGCGGCGCCCGCGCTGCGCCGGATGGTCGCGGAGGAGCGGGACGATCTTGCCCGGGCGCTGCGCGCACAGGCTTGTGACGAGGCGGCCGCCGTCAAGCCGTAACCCCCGTCCCGACCAGCCTTTCTCGGCAGTCGAACGCCCGTACTTTAGGGCGGCGTTGTCCGCCTTTGGGTACGGGCGTGTAACAGCGGTTAGCGGGTGGCGCGGGCGCGGGAATGGCCGGGTCATGAACCACGACACCCCGCTCTCCCCGCTCCCCCTCCGCCAGCTCTCCGGCATCCAGTACCGGGTGTTGACCACTCGTCAGCTGCGCGAGCACGGTGTGCTGCCCGCGGAGATCACCGAACGGTGCCGGCCCGGCGGCCCCTGGCAGCCGGTCCTGCCCGGTGTGTATCTGCTGCACCCGGGGCCGCCCACCAGCGAGGAGCGGCTGCATGCGGTGCTGCTGTACGCCCTCCACCGGGGGCCGACCGTCCCCCGCCAGGGCGGCGGGCAGCCCGGCGCGCCGGCGGCGATGATCACCGGCCTGGCGGCGCTCGCCCTGCACGGCTTCACCACCGCTCCCCCGCTGCTCGCCCTCGACCGCATCGACGTCCTGGTCGCCCGCACCCGGCGGCTGCGCCCGTCCGGCTTCGCGGGGATCATCCGGTCCCACGAGCTGCCGGTGCCCCAGGAGATCACCGGGGTGCCCACCGCGCCCGTCCCGCGCGCGCTCGCGGACGCGGTCGCCGGGCTCTGTGACGCGTCGTCGGTGCGCCGGCTGCTGACCGAGGCGGTACGCGGCGGGCACTGCGAAGCGGCCGCGCTGGTACAGGAGCTCGGCCGGGCCCGCCTGCTGACCCGGCCGCATGTGGTGGACGCGGTGGACACCCTGATGGCCGAGGGCCGGGCGCTGGCCGAGCAGCGGCTGTACGCCATGGTGCACCACCACGGCCTGCCCGACCCCCTCTGGAACGTCGATCTGCGGCTGCCGGGCGGGCCGCACCTGGGCGGCGTGGACGCGTACTGGCCGGAGCACTCGGTGGCGGTGGAGATCGACACCAGGGCCCCGCGCCACGAGGAGGACCCCGGCCACCCCTACGACCACAAGCGTGAGCACCTGGAGCGGCTGGGCATCACGGTCGTCCGCTGCCTGCCGCGCGCCCTGCGCGATGCCCCCGGCCAGCAGGCCACGGTGGTCCGTACGGCCCTGATGGCGTCCACCGACCGGGAGCCGAGCGCGTATGTGGTGGTTCTGCCCCGTTAGCGGGCCCGAACACCCCGGCTTCCCGGCCAACCTCCCACCGCAACCCACAACGGCTCCTGCCTCGGTCCACCACGCCGTACGGTGCTAGAAGCGCTTCAGCAGCAGCTCGACGTTCCGGTCCCGGGACGTGCCCGCCAGGTCCGTACGGGCCTGGGGCGCATTGCAGGACAGCTCCCGGTAGAGGGCCGCCAGGCCGGTCTGGGAGAGGTCGCTGAAGTCCGTACGGTGCGGGGCCGCCGACTCGACCAGGGTCGTGAACAGCGACAGGGTGCCGTCGTGGTTGTCCACCAGCTCGATCACCCGCGCCAGCTGCGGGAAGTCGATGTGCGAGGCGGTGGAGACCTCCCAGAAGCTGCCGTGCGGGGTGATGTCGTTCTTGTGGCTGTGGCCGTTGATCCAGCCGACGACGCCGGGGTGGGCGGCCAGCAGCTCCACCAGCTCCGCACCGCCGTGCCGCTTCTCGTCCGGCCGGGCCGGGTCGGGGCGGGTGTTGTTCATGGTCTTGCTGGTGTGATGGCTGAAGACCAGCACATGGCGGCCCGCGGCCTTCTCCTCGTCCTTCAGCACCCGCTTGAGCCAGCGGAGTTGGCCGTCCCCGATCGATCCGGTGTAGTGCCCGCCGGGGTCGGTGGTGTCCAGGCTGATGCCGAGGACGTCGTCGGAGACCGGGAAGGTGTAGTAGAGCCGGTCCTCGGCCAGATGGGCGGCGGTGTAGCCGTGGCCGTGCGGGCCGGGGCCGGTGCGGGCCGGGTCGAGATGGGCCTTGAGGTACTCGGCGCGGGTAAAGGGGGCGCGCCGCTCGTCGGGGGTGACCGGGCGGGCCTGCTTCGCATGCGCCTTCAGCAGCCGCTTGAAATCCTCACCCTTGGGGTCGAGGCCGTTCTTGACGGCCTTCCAGACCTTCGCGGCCTCGGCGGCGGGCAGCGTCTCCAGCTTGCGGCCGCCGGTGGCCATGTCGGCGAAGAAGGGGTCGCCGGGCGCGTAGCAGCCGCCGGGCAGCGAGTCGTGGTTGCCGACGGTGGAGTACCAGGGCAGCCGCAGCCCCGGGCTGTGGACGGTACGGATCGCGGCGTCGAGGAACCCGTCCAGCTGCGGGAACCCCAGCTTCTTGTCGGCGTCGCGCAGGGCGCTGTCCGGCTGCCAGTACAGCGTCAGCCCGCTGTCCTGAACGCCCTCGTAGCGCCGCGGGTTCCCGGAGTTCGGGGTGATCCGGCCGCCGCTCATCGCCGTCAGGAACCAGTCCAGCTCCAGCTTGGAGTTGTTGTCCGTGTTGTCCCCGGTGGTCATCACGAACGACAGCGGGGCGCCGGTGGCCGGCCCGCCCGGCAGCGCGTTGACCCGCTCGATCAGCGAGATGACCCCCGCGACGGAGAGCGCCTCCTGCGGCCGCCAGGCGCTCGCGGTCTCGGCCCGCAGGTACTCGTAGCGCAGCGGGCTCTGCACATCGACCAGGTGGAGGTCGGTGAACTGGACGAAGGACGCCAGCGCGGTACGGCGCCGGTCGCGCCCGCCGTGGGCGGCGGCCAGCTCGGCGCGGACGACCCGGTCCCAGGCGGGACCGTCGGCGAGCCGGCGGTAGCCGGTGGCGCCGCGCGGGGTGGCGACGCCGGCAAGGGTGGTGCCCTTGGTGTACGGGACGCGGGGGACGGCGGGGGCGTTCACCGGGACGGGCGCGGCGGGGGCCGGCCCCGGAGTGACGGTGGCGGCCGCGGCGGGCCGGTCGCCACCGAGGCCGAGGGTGAACCCGAGCCCGGTGGCGGCACCGACGGCACCGGTGGCGGTGAGGAAGGTACGACGGTCGAGAGCGGCGGCGGACCGTATACGGGACATGCGCGGACTCCCCGAGTGCGAGCGCGAAGGCGGCCGGGCAGCACAACTGCCCTGTCACCTTGGATCGTTGGCATCGGGGATGACCTGCGAGTGAACGGCACCGCAACGCCGTTTGCCCATCACCGGACAGGGATCACGGCGCAATCGGCCGGTCATCGTCCTCTGTTCCCGGGGGCGGACGACGGTCACCGGCTGTTCATCTGACGGGGTAGGGCCCCCGGCCCCGCCCCTACGCCTTGTCGTCCTCGCGGCCCCGCGGCCACACCGCGAAGGCGACCAGCACGGCCGCCCAGACCCCCAGCGGCAGCAGCGGCCAGAAGCGCGTCACCTCACCCTTGCGGAAGCAGTTCACGCCCCAGATCGCGGAGAGGATCACGGCTCCGCCGAGCCAGTAGCGCCATTCCTCGATCCACTCCCGCAGGTCCCGCGCGCCGGCATCGCGCCGTTCGGTCATCGGTGGCCCCCTTCGGCACACTCGGCAACGTTGAGAATACGACCGTATCCTAAAAAAGATACGAGCGTATCCTCACAGCCTGAAGCAGTGGCCGGACACAGCCGGACGGCGAGAAGGAGGAGCGGCGCACCGTGCCCAGGACCGTGGACCGCGCAGAGCAGCGCCGGCAGATCGGCGCCGCCGTGCTGCGCCTGGCGTCCGAGCAGGGCCTGGACGAGGTCAGCGTGCGCACCGTCGCCGCGGCCAGCGGACGCTCCCCGGGGGCCGTCCAGAAGTACTTCCGCACCAAGGACGAAATGCTGTCCTTCGCCGCCGAGCTGGCGGGCGAGCGCTTCGAGGAGCGGATGGCCGCCGTGGACACCGCTCGCCCGCCGCGCGAGGCGCTGCGCGCGCTCGTCCTAGCGACCCTCCCGGTGGACGCGGAGCGACGGGCCGAGGCCGCGGCCCAGCTGGCCTTCGCCCTCCGCGCGGCCCACCACACAGAGCTCGGCGCCATCCGCCGGCGGGTCGACCAGGAGGTCCGCGAGGCCCTCGGCGCCTGGCTGGCGTCGGCCGGAATCGGCCGCGGCGCGGACCCGGCCGCCGACCGCCTGGCCCTCGCCGACGCGGTGATCGCCCTGTCCGACGGGCTGGCACTACGGCTGCTCTACGCGCCGGACGACCGGGAGGCGCTGCTGTGTGCACTCGACCGCGCCCTGGACGCCCTGATTCCGCCGCCGGTGCCGCATTCTTGAGTCACACGGGAATCACGCGGGAATCACCCAGAGAAACCCCACTGCCCACATTCGTCGTGTATACCCCCAATGCCCCGCTTGATCCCGCCGACAGTGCTCCACGAAATGAAACGGATTGGACAAGGCGACGGGGGTCACACACATGATGGGAGCACTACTGAGCAGGTGTTCCCAGCAGACACCTCCATCAGGTTCGGAAAGAAGGAGTCCCATGAGGATCGGAATCGTCGGAGCCACCGGACAGGTCGGCGGCGTGATGCGGGGCATTCTCGCCGAACGCAACTTCCCGGTCGAGCAGCTGCGACTGTTCGCTTCGGCCCGGTCCGCCGGACGTACGCTGCCCTGGCAGGACACCGAGATCACGGTCGAGGACGCGGCCACCGCCGACTACTCGGCGCTGGACATCGTGCTCTTCTCGGCCGGTGGCGCCACCTCCAAGGCGCTGGCGGAGAAGGTCGCCAACGCCGGCCCCGTCGTGATCGACAACTCCTCGGCCTGGCGCCGTGACCCCGAGGTCCCCCTCGTCGTCTCCGAGGTGAACCCGCAGGCGATCACGGACCGCCCCAAGGGCATCATCGCCAACCCGAACTGCACGACGATGGCCGCGATGCCGGTGCTGCGTCCGCTGCACGACGAGGCCGGTCTGGTCTCGCTGGTCGTCGCCACCTACCAGGCGGTGTCCGGCAGCGGGCTGGCCGGTGTGGCGGAGCTGGAGGGGCAGGCCCGTAAGGTCATCGAGCAGGACGCCGGCAAGCTGGTGCACGACGGCGCCGCGGTGGAGTTCCCCAAGCCCGAGACCTATGTCGCGCCGATCGCCTTCAATGTGCTGCCGATGGCCGGCTCCCTCGTCGACGACGGTCTGAACGAGACCGACGAGGAGCAGAAGCTCCGCAACGAGAGCCGCAAGATCCTGGAGATCCCGGACCTGAAGGTGTCCGGCACCTGCGTGCGGGTCCCCGTCTTCACCGGCCACTCCCTCCAGGTCAACGCCCGCTTCGCGCGTCCGCTGAGCCCCGCCCGCGCCCAGGAGCTGCTGGCCGGCGCCCCCGGCGTCACCCTCTCCGACGTGCCCACCCCGCTCGAGGCGGCGGGCCAGGACGCATCCTTCGTGGGCCGCATCCGCGCGGACGAGACCGCCGAGAACGGCCTGTCGCTGTTCGTCTCCAACGACAACCTCCGCAAGGGCGCGGCGCTGAACGCCGTCCAGATCGCGGAGCTGGTCGCGGCGGAGCTGCGCGGCTGAGTGCCGTCCGCTTTCGGGTGCCCGTACGGAGTGGTCTCCGTACGGGCACCCGCCGTTTCCGGCCACCACCGGGCCCGCCTCAGGGGCGGCGCACCTCGAACTGGAAGCACCCGTACTCCACGGCCCGTACGTGCACCAGCGCAACCTCCGGGTCGGCGAAGGCCTCGTCGAAGACGGCGTCGAAGGCGCTCTCCGCCGCCTGCGGGATCTCGAAGAACCGCCCGTCGGCGATCTGCCCCTTGGCGTTGTAGCTGCGGACCGTGCGCAGCGCGCCCGCCGCGGTGAACGGATACCCGCTCGCGGCGGTGTCCGGCCCGGCGCACTCCTCGGCGTGCAGGAACACCGGCCCCAGCTCCTCGTACGCCCCGGGGTCGGCCCCGGTGGCCGCCGCCCAGCGCCGCAGCGGGGCGTACGAGACCAGCGCGACCCGCTCGCCGGGCTCGATGCTCCGCAGACAGCAGCGCAGCGGACTGCCGACGCAGTCCACGGGGACGCCGTCCGCACGGGCGGTGAAGGCCGCCAGCGGACGGCCGGCGTCATCGACGAGCTGGAGTTCTTCGAGGGCGGCCGGCGGGATCGGCCGAGGGGTGTAGCGGGTGCTGTGCTTGATCATGCGTCCAGCCTGAGGCTTCGGCCCGGCCGGCGCTGGCGGGATCCGGACATCGCGTCGGGATCCGGACATCGCGTCGGGATCCGGGCGCGGCTGCCGATCGTCGGCTGCCCATGATCAGGTGACCCGCGCCGTGGAAGGATGGCCGAAGAGTCCGATGCGATGACGAATGCGAAGGAGATGGCCGGGTGCCTGGCACGAATCTGACCCGCGACGAGGCACAGCAGCGGGCGCGGCTGCTGAGCGTGGACGCGTACGAGATCGATCTCGACCTCTCCGGTGCGCAGGAGGGAGGGACCTACCGGTCCGCGACGACGGTGCGGTTCGACGCGGCCGAGGCCGGCGCGGAGACGTTCATCGATCTGGTCGCGCCGGCCGTGCACGAGGTCGTGCTCAACGGCGAGGCGCTGGACGCGGCCGAGGTGTTCAAGGATTCGCGGATCGCGCTGGCGGGGCTGCGGGCCGGCCGCAACGAGCTGACGGTCGTGGCGGACTGCGCCTACACCAACACCGGTGAGGGGCTGCACCGTTTCGTCGACCCGGTGGACCAGCAGGCCTACCTCTACACACAGTTCGAGGTGCCGGACGCGCGCCGGGTCTTCGCCTCCTTCGAGCAGCCGGACCTGAAGGCGACGTTCCAGTTCACCGTCACGGCGCCCGCCGGCTGGACGGTGATCTCCAACTCGCCGACGCCGGAGCCGGGCGGCGCCGACGGCACCGTATGGCGCTTCGAGCCGACGCCGCGGATCTCGACGTACATCACCGCGCTGATCGTCGGCCCGTACCACAGCGTGCACAGCGCGTACGAGGAGGACGGGCGGTCGGTGCCGCTGGGCATCTACTGCCGGCCGTCGCTGGCCGCGCACCTGGACGCGGAGGCGATCTTCGAGGTCACCCGGCAGGGCTTCGCGTGGTTCCAGGAGAAGTTCGACTACCCCTACCCGTTCGCGAAGTACGACCAGCTCTTCGTGCCGGAGTTCAACGCGGGCGCGATGGAGAACGCGGGCGCGGTGACCATCCGCGACCAGTACGTGTTCCGGTCGAAGGTGACGGACGCGGCCTACGAGGTGCGCGCCGAGACGATCCTGCACGAGCTGGCGCACATGTGGTTCGGCGACCTGGTCACCATGGAGTGGTGGAACGACCTGTGGCTGAACGAGTCGTTCGCCACGTACACCTCGATCGCCTGCCAGGCCTACGCGCCGGGCTCGAAGTGGCCGCACTCGTGGACGACGTTCGCCAACTCCATGAAGACCTGGGCGTACCGGCAGGACCAGCTGCCGTCCACCCACCCGATCATGGCTGAAATTCGCGACCTCGATGACGTTCTCGTGAACTTCGACGGCATCACCTACGCCAAGGGCGCGTCCGTTCTCAAGCAGCTCGTCGCATACGTCGGCATGGACGAGTTCTTCAAGGGCGTGCAGGCCTACTTCAAGGCGCATGCGTACGGGAACACCCGGCTGAGCGATCTGCTGGGTGCGCTGGAGGAGACCTCCGGCCGTGACCTGAAGACCTGGTCGAAGAAGTGGCTGGAGACGGCGGGGATCAACATCCTGCGGCCCGAGATCGAGGTCGATGCGAGCGGCGCCATCACCTCCTTCGCGGTCCGGCAGGAGGCTCCGGCGCTGCCGGCGGGTGCGACGGGCGAGCCCGTACTGCGGCCGCACCGGATCGCGATCGGCGCGTACGAGCTGCAGGACGGCAAGCTGGTCCGGACGCAGCGGATCGAGCTGGACGTGGACGGCGAACTGACCGCCGTACCGCAGCTGGTGGGCGCGCAGCGGCCCGCCGTCGTCCTCCTCAACGACGACGACCTGTCGTATGCGAAGGTCCGGCTGGACGAGGAGTCGCTGAAGGCCGTCACCGAGCACCTGGGCGACTTCACCGAGTCGCTGCCTCGGGCGCTGTCGTGGGCGTCGGCGTGGGACATGACCCGGGATGCCGAACTGGCCACCCGCGACTACCTCTCCCTGGTCCTGTCGGGCATCGGCAAGGAGTCCGACATCGGCGTCGTCCAGTCGCTGCACCGTCAGGTGAAGCTGGCGCTGGACCTGTACGCGGCTCCCGACCGGCGCGAGAGCGGCCTGGCCACCTGGACCGAGGCGGCGCTGGAGCACCTGCGGGCGGCCGAGCCGGGCAGCGACCACCAGCTGGCGTGGGCCCGCGCCTTCGCCGCCTCGGCCCGTACGGGCGACCAACTCGACCTGCTGCAGGGCCTGTTGGACGGTACGGAGACGGTCGAGGGACTGGCGGTGGACACCGAGCTGCGGTGGTCGCTGCTGGAGCGGCTGGCGGCCACCGGGCGCGCGGACGAGAAGGCCGTCGCGGCGGAGCTGGAGCGGGACAAGACCTCGGCGGGCGAGCGGCACGCGGCGACGGCGCGCGCGGCGCGGCCGACGGCGGAGGCCAAGGCCGAGGCCTGGGCCTCGGTGGTGGAGTCCACTGCGTCTGACGCAGAAGCGGGGCTTCCCAACGCCGTGCAGGAGGCCGTCATCGGCGGCTTCGTCCAGACGGATCAGCGGGAGCTGCTGGCGCCGTACGCCGCGAAGTACTTCGACGCGGTCAAGAGCGTGTGGGACGCGCGCAGCCATGAGATGGCCCAGCAGATCGCGGTCGGCCTCTACCCGGCGCTGCAGATCTCCCAGGAGACCCTGGACGCCACGGACGCCTGGCTGGCCTCGGCCGGGCCGAGCGCGGCCCTGCGGCGCCTGGTGACGGAGTCCCGGGCGGGGGTCGAGCGGGCACTGAAGGCGCAGGCCGCGGACGCTGCGGCCGCCTGAACCCTCGGCTGAATTCCGGCACCGGGGCGGTGGTCCGCCCCGGTGCCGGGGCATTTCCGGAAGCTCTTCCGCGGTCCGTGAAGAGTGTGTTGCGGTCCGTGCGGAAGTCCACCGGCTGTCCCTACAGAACGCTGTGGAGGTCCACCGGCGGTCCATACAGAACGCGCCAACACTCAGGCTCGCCGTCAACTCCGCTCACTCGAACGCGTTACGCTACGAAACCGTAAGGTGATCGTCGGCCGTGTACGGGAGTTGAAGTGCAGAGGGTGAGTGCGGGGACGGCCCCAGGAAATCCCAAGTCTCCCTTCCCCTATTGGCTGCTGCCGCCTGCCGCCCTCGCGGTGGCCACCGCTGCGGCCGCGGCGCTGGGCCCGGACTCCGCGTCCACGACCGTCGCCGTCCTCGGTGTGGTGGCCGTCGTCCTCACCGGCGGCGCCTGCGCCGAGGCGCACCGCAGGGGCCGCCGCATGGCCGAGCTGGAGGCCTCGGACGCCGCCCATCAGGAGGCGCTCGCCCACCAGGAGGCCGAAACCGTGCGGCTCGCCGAGCAGTTGCTGCCCGACGTGGTCGGCCGGCTGCGGGGCGGAGAGTTTCCCGAGGAGGTGCTGACCGGGCTCGACGTCCCGGCCGCCCACCTCGCGGTGCTGCGCTCGGTGCTCGACGCGGTGGCCGCCGAGGAGGACCTGCGCGACTCCGCGCAGCGCGCCTTCGTGAACATCGCCCGCCGGGTGCAGGCCATCGTCCACCAGCAGGCACAGGAACTGCGGGAGATGGAGGACCGGCACGGACAGCGCCCGGACGTCTTCGGCGATCTGCTCCGGCTCGACCACGGCACCGCGCTGATCGGCCGGCTCGCCGACTCCATCGCCGTCCTGGGCGGCGCCCGTCCGGGCCGCCAGTGGTCGAAGGCGGTGCCCCTCTACTCCGTGCTCCGTGGCGCCATGTCCCGGATCATCGACTACCAGCGCGTCGAGCTGCATTCGGTCTCCGAGATCGCCGTCGTCGGCACCGCCGTCGAACCGCTGATCCACGCCCTCGCCGAGCTGCTCGACAACGCCACCCGCTACTCGCCGCCCAACACCCGCGTCCACCTCACCGCCGTCGACGTCCAGTCGGGCATCGCCATCGAGATCGAGGACGGCGGTGTCTCGATGAGCGAGGAGGCCCGCGCCCGCGCCGAGCGGATGCTGCTCCAGGCCCAGCAGGGCATCGACGTCAACGACCTCGGCGAGACCCCGCGCCTCGGCCTCGCCGTGGTCGGGCGGCTGGCCCAGGTGTACGGCTTCCAGGTGTCGCTGCGGCCGTCGGCGTACGGCGGTGTGCGGGCCGTGCTGATCGTCCCGCAGGAGCTCCTGACCACGGCGGCCGGCGCCACGGGACGCGCGCACGGCATCGGCACGTCGTCGGTACCGCGGCTCGCCGCGAACGCCCCGTCGCCGCAGGTACCGGTGGAGCGTGCCGCCACCGGCCCGACCCTGGACACGGAGCCGCCCGTGGTCACCGAACGTACGGCGAACGGCCTGCCGCAGCGCCGCCGCAAGAACCCGATCGCCCCGGCCGAAGCGGCGCCGGCCCCGACCGGGCCGGCGCCCGCGGCCGACTCCGCAAGCGCCGTCCAGCCCGGTCTGTGGCTGGCCGCGTTCCAGAGCGGCGTGTCGGGCGAGACCACGCAGAACGGCGGGACCACGCCGGATCAGGATCACGATCGCGACGTCGCCGCCTCGGCGCCCGCGTCGGCAAGCAAGGGGAACGAGCAGTGATGCAGCAGCAGGGCCACCTGAGTTACACCGGCAGCACCGGTCGGGCCGGCAACATGGACTGGATGCTCAAGGACCTGGCCGAGAGCGTTCCGCAGACCCGCCAGGTGGTGGTGCTCTCCGCGGACGGCCTGCGCATGGCCCAGCACGGCGGGGACACCGACACCGCGGACCGCCTGGCCGCGGCCTGTGCGGGACTGCAGAGCCTCGCGAGCGCGGTTGCGTCCGAACTCCCGCACAGCGAGGGGCAGATCCGGCTCGTCGTCATCGAGATGGACGGCGGCTTCTTCTATCTGATGGCGGCGGGCGCAGGCGCGTTTCTCGCGGTGCTCGCCGACGACGGCGTGGACGCGGGCCTGATGGGGCAGCGGATGCGCGACCTCGTACTGCGGATCGGAGAGCACCTCAGCAGCCCGCCGCGACAGGACGGGCAGGCCGCCAGGTGACCCAACCCTCCGGCCAGGAATGGGACGAGGGCGGGCCCGAGCGGCTCTATGTGATCACCGGTGGGCGCAGCGGTTCGTCCGCGCCCACCGAGCTCGATCTGGTCACTCTGATCGTGGCCAAGTCGGGCCCGCGGCCGGGTATGCAGCCGGAGCAGGCGGCGATCGTCCGCATCTGCCACCGGCCGCTGTCCGTCGCGGAGATCTCCGCGCATCTGGGCCTGCCGGTCAGTGTGGTGACCGTGCTGCTCAGCGATCTGCTTGCCGAACAGCGGGTCGTCGCCCGGCCCCCGGTGCCCCCCGCACAACTTCCCGACATCGCGTTGATTGAGGCAGTGATCGATGGACTTCAGAAGCTCTGAGCAGGCCACCGGGCAGCAGCTTGCCGGGCCGCGGAGCGAGGACGCGCTGCCCGAGACCGCGGCGGCCGCGGTCAAGGTGGTGATCGTCGGCGGTTTCGGGGTCGGCAAGACGACCCTGGTCGGCTCGGTCAGCGAGATCCGGCCGCTGACCACCGAGGAGACAATGACCCAGGCCGGGGTCGGCGTCGACGACACAGCCGGGATCGCGGGCAAGTCCACGACCACCGTGGCGATGGATTTCGGCCGCATCAGCATCAACGAGCAGCTGGTGCTCTATCTGTTCGGCACCCCGGGGCAGGAACGTTTCTGGTTCCTGTGGCGCGGCCTGTTCGAGGGCGCGCTCGGCGCGGTGGTGCTGGTCGACACCCGCCGCCTCGAGGTGAGCTTCGATGTGATCGGGCGCCTGGAGGAGCGGAGAGTGCCGTTCGTGGTGGCCGTCAACACCTTCCCCGATACGCCGGGTTACCCCCTCGAGGAGCTGCGTGGCGCCCTCGACCTGCCCGCGTCCGTCCCGATCGTCGAGTGCGACGCACGTCTGCGCACGTCGAGCCGTGACGTCCTGATGACCCTGATGCGCTATCTGCAATCGCTGGCCGTGCCCACGGAGGCCTCGTGAACGCCCTCGTCAGATGAGCGCCAGCTTCGCGCCCAGCGCGGCGAACGCCACCGCGAAGGTCCGGCGCATCCACGTCAGGACCTCAGGGCGCGAGATGACCCGGCTGCGCATGGCCGCGGCAAAGCGTCCGTACGCCGCGAAGACCACGAGGGTCATCAGCATGAAGACGGCGCTCAGCACGATCATGCGCGGGTACGCCGCCCGGCCGGCGGGGCCGCCGGCGCCCGGGGCGTCGACGAACTGCGGCAGGAACGCGAAGAAGAACAGCGTCAGCTTCGGGTTGAGGATGTTGATGAGCACGGCGGAGACGATGACCTGGCGGGCGGAGGGCGGGGGGCTGTCCTGCTCCAGGGTCAGGGAGCCCTTGTCGCGCAGGGTGGCCACCGCCATGTACAGGAGGTAGGCGACGCCCGCGTACTTGAGGATCTGGAAGGCCGGCGCGCTGGTGTGCATGAGGGCCGCGAGGCCGGTGATCGCGGCGATCATGTGCGGCACGATGCCGAGGGTGCAGCCGACGGCCGCCACCAGGCCGGCGCGGGTGCCGCGGGAGAGGCCGGCGGCAATCGTGTAGAGGGCGCCGGTGCCGGGGGTGATGACCATGATGAGGGAGGTCAGCAGGAATTCGGGGCTCAGAGTGAACATGCCTCGACCCTGCCGCCGTGATGGCCCCGTGGACAGGTCCAAAGAAGAGCCGGTCAACAGGTCCATAGCTGCGGGCGGGGTGCGGGGCGTGGTCACCGGGGCGGTCACTTGGTGACGCCCGGCGGACGGGCGCTCGGTGCGTTGCCGTCCGCCGGGCGGCTCGGGTCCCCCGGCTCTTCACGAGCTCAGTGGGGGTCCCCCTGCTCCTCAAGAGCTTGGGGGAATGTCCGTCGGGCCCCGCCCCCCTCCTGCGGGGCCCGCCGGAAGCAGGGGTGCGGGTCAGCCGCTGAGCTCGTCGAAGCGGCGCACGAGCTCGGCGCGGCCGGCCTCGGTGAGGGCGCCGTGGACGCGCATACGGGCGAGGCCGCCGTCGGGGAAGACGTCGAGGCGTACGTGCGTGGCGGTGACCCGGCGCGGCAGCGTGAAGCGGTGCGGGGTGTCGGGCTGCAGCTTCGTGCGCGGCACGATCTCGAACCACGAGGACTCGTCGTCCGGCGTCCCGTCGCAGCCGTACAGGGCCGCCCAGCCCGCGGAGTTGCCCTTGAGGTACGCGGTGTCGATCTCGATGGCGCGGATCTCGCCCTGTGCGGCGAGGCGGAAGCGCACCCAGTCGTTGGTGCCCTTGACCCGGCGGCGGCGGTTCTCCCAGCCGTCGTCCATCTTGCGGGACAGGTCGGGCTGGATGATCTGGGTGGGCGAGGAGTAGAAGCGGTCGGAGGCGTCCTCGACGGTGCCACCGTGCATGACGGAGGCCAGGTCGAGGGTGCCGAGGACGTCCAGCCACTCCGGGTCCGGGACGACCTCGCCGTAGACCCGGAGCCTGGCTATGCCGCCGTCGGGGTGCTGCTTGAGGCGCAGGTGCGTGAAGCGGCGCTCGACGGTGACCTCGAAGCCGTTGGCGGCGTGGCCGCGGACGGGCGTGCGCGGGACCAGCTCCTCCCACTTCACGTCGTCGGCGAGCAGGTCCTCGGGGCTGGGGCTGCCGGGCAGCGAGGTCGCTTCGAGGGTGACCTGCTGCGGGTAGTTGCCGCGGAAGTGGGCGGTGTCGACGATGACGCCGCGGATCACACCGGGGGCGGCGAGGCGGATCAGCGCCCAGTCGTGCTCGTCGTCCGTCGGGAAGGGGTGGTCGCCGTCGGCGCCGCGGCGGCGCCGGGTCTCCCAGCCGTCCATGATCTTGCCCTTGTGGCCGAAGTGCTCGGGGTCGAAGACCGCCGGAGTCGGCTTCAGCAGGTTCTCACGCTCGGCGAAGAACTCGTCGTTCGCGGCGATGACCCCGGCGCCGAAGCGGCGGTCGGCGAGGTCGACGAGCGAGGTGAAGGGGAAGTCCCCGCCGCGGTAGTCGGCGTAGGGGTCTCCGCCGCCGTACGGGTTGGCGTCGTTGGCGTGCGGATCGGTGGAGTCGGCGGCCGGGTTGGCGGTCATCGTTGCCCTTCGGTGCGGAGGGTGGTGCGGACCCGTCCACGGTCGCAGGCTCCCACCCCACAGGTCCATCGAAAGTTCTTGACGGTTATGTTCAGCAAGATTGAACGGTCGCGCCGATTAAACCGTCAGCGGATGTGAGCTTCGCCCTGCGTCTGGGCGGCCGCCGCCAGGCGCAGCGCCGCCAGCACCCTGGCCAGGCCCGGCGCCCCCTCGGAGCCGCGCCGGGCGGCCGCCACCACATGGCGGCGCGGCTGGTCGGCGTGCAGCACCCGCAGGGCGACCCCGGCGCCGCCCCGTTCACCGCGCGTACCGCCGCCGCCCGCCATCGCCATCCGCGGCACCAGCGCCACCCCCATCCCCGCCGCGACCATCGCCAGAATCGCGCCCCAGTCCGCGGCCGCATGCGCCTGCTCCGGGACGAACCCCGCGCTCTCGCACGCCGTGGTGGTGATCTGCGACCAGGGCCCGCTGCTGCCGAAGATCCAGGGCTCGTTCGCCAGGTCGGCCAGCCGCAGCCCCGGTTCGGCGGCCAGCGGATGGCCGGCCGGCAGCGCCACGTCCAGCGGGTCGGCGAGCAGCGAGACCCGGCTGAATTTCGGGTCGCGGGGCGTCGGGGCGTGCGCGGCCAGCGACAGTGCAAGATCGACGCTGCCCTGGGCGAGCAGCTCGTACGCGGCCTCCGCCTCCGCCTCCCGTACGGCCACGGCCAGGCCCGGATGCGTACGACGCAGCTCCTGTACGGCGGGCACCACCAGCGCGGGGATGGCCGTGGAGAACGCGCCGACCCGCACCTGCCCGGCCTCCCCCTGGAGGTAGCCGAGGAGTTCCGCGTCCGCCCGCTCGAGCTGCGCGAAAACGGCCTCGGCGTGCCGCAGCACCAGCTGTGCGGCGTCGGTCAGCCGCACCCGCCGCCCGTGCGCCTCCAGGAGCGTGACCCCGAGCTGTTTGGCGAGCCCGGTCAACTGCTGCGAGACCGCCGAGGGCGTCATGTGCAACGCCTCGGCGGTCGCGGTGACCGTGCCCAGCTCTTGGAGGGTGCGCAGGATGCGCAGCTTCTTGATGTCCCAGTCGGCCATGCGGGCAGCGTATGCGGCGGGCCGCACGGTCAGCGTCTGCGGCCGGCGCCGAGCGCGACGCCCGCGATGATCAGGATCATGCAGACCACCTGGGTGCCGCCCACCGCCTCGTCGAGCGCCGCGAAGGAGAGGAGGGCGACACAGACCGGCTGGAGGTAGTAGACGACCCCGGCGCGGGTGGCGCCCACCAGGGCGATGGCCTTGTTCCAGGTGAAGTACGCGACGGCGGAGGAGCAGATCCCGATGTAGAGGAGCGGGCCGACGGTGCCGGCAACCGGCTCGAAGCCGCCCTGGAGAACGAGGCTGACGGCGTACGCGGGGACCAGCATCGCCGCGCCCAGCGCAAAGGTCATGAAGAGGAACGGCAGACCGCCGATCCCCTCGGGGCGGCGGCGCAGCAGCGCGCTGTATCCGGCGAAGGCGGCGGTGGCGGCCACCATCCACAGGTCACCGGGGGCGAGGTCCAGCCGCAGGACGGCGGTCGGTGAGCCCTTGCCGACCAGGGTCACCACCCCCGCCAGCGCGATCACCATCCCGGCGGTTCCCCGTGCGCCGAGCTTCTCGCCGCCGCGCGCGAACAGCGCGATCATGGCGGGTGCGGCGGCCGCGATCATGGCCATGTTGGTGGCTGAAGTGCTGCGCCCCGCTTGGTAGATGAGGGTGTTGAAGAGGGTGACGCCGAGCAGTGCGGCCAGGGCCAGGAAGCCGAGGTGCCGGCGGATGGCCGGCCACTGGCGGCGGACCTGCGGGAGGGCGAGCGGGGCGACCGCGAGCAGCGCGATGATCCAGCGCCAGAAGGCGGTCTGGACGGGCGGGACGGTGTCGTGCAGGGCGCGGGCGATGACGAAGTTGCCGGACCAGATGACGGTGGCCGTAAGGGCCAGCATCAGTCCGATGCCCTGCGCGGACGAACCCCGTCCGGCCGGTGTGTGGTGGGTGCGGGCCCTCTCCAGGACTGCCACGGTTTCCTCTCCCTCGGCGGTGTGTACGGATCCACCGTGGCAGCCCAACAAGCATCAGGTCCATCGAATAGTTCAGCCAGATCCGTTTAGCTGAACTGAAAGGTATTACGGAGGCGCGAGGCTCAGGACGCCGCCTTGGCGGCGCGCCGGGCCTGGATGGCCGCCTGGCGCTCGTCGAACTTCCGCGCCTGCCCGTCCAAGCCGTTCATGTACAGCCCCAGCTCCTCCTGGGCGCGCAGCCCGGCGGGGCCGAGGCCGCCGATCTCCAGCACCTTGAGGAAGCGCAGTACGGGCTGCAGCACATCGTCGTGGTGGATGCGCAGGTTGTAGATCCCGCCGATGGCCATCCGGGCGGCGGCCCGCTCGAAGCCGGGCATGCCGTGGCCGGGCATCCGGAAGCCGGTGACGACGTCGCGTACGGCGCACATGGTCTGGTCGGGGGCCATCTCGAAGGCCGCGCCGAGCAGGTTGCGGTAGAAGACCATGTGCAGGTTCTCGTCGGTGGCGATCCGGGCGAGCATCCGGTCGCAGACGGGGTCGCCGGAGTGGTGGCCGGTGTTGCGGTGCGAGATCCGGGTGGCCAGCTCCTGGAAGGCGACATACGCCACGGAGTGCAGCATGCTGTGCGAGTTGTCGGACTCGAAGCCCTCCGACATGTGCGCCATACGGAACCGCTCCAGCTCGACCGGGTCCACGGCGCGGCTGGTGAGCAGGTAGTCGCGCATCACGATGCCGTGCCGGCCCTCCTCCGCGGTCCAGCGGTGCACCCAGGTGCCCCAGGCGCCGTCGCGGCCGAAGAGGGTGGCGATCTCGTGGTGGTAGCTGGGGAGGTTGTCCTCGGTGAGGAGGTTGACCACCAGGGCGATCCGGCCGATGTCGGTGACCTTGGACTGCTCGGGCGCCCAGGCCTCGCCGCCCATCACCCCGTCGAAGTTGCGCCCGTCACTCCAGGGCACGTACTCGTGCGGCATCCATTCCTTGGCGACCGTCAGATGCCGGTTGAGTTCCTTCTCCACGACCTCTTCGAGGGCATAGAGAAGCTGGGCGTCGGTCCAGGCGGCCTGGCCGCGCTCTCCGTTGTGGCGGGCGGGGGCGATGGTCACGGGGGAACTCCGGGGGACGACGAAACCTACGGGACCGTAGGCGGGGACCTACGGGGCCGTAGGTTACGTCATCGTAGGTTGGGTCCAGTTAAACGCCTCCCCCTCCGCAAACCGGTGGAAAACCACCCGATACCCACCCCGCAATCCCTTTTTCACCTGCGGAAACGCCCTCCGTTGTCACGGGGCATACAAAAGGGCGCCCACCGGTTCGTATGAACCGGTGGGCGCCCTCACGGCGTTACTGGGGCGACCGCGCGCCTGGCGTCAGCTCTTGGAGCCGGACTGCTTGTGGGGCTTGTCGCCGGCCATGACCAGCCCGGCGATGACCAGGAAGAGCACGATGGGGGCAACGACATAGAGGCCGAGCGTCTCGATCACGTTCAGGCCCGGACCCGGGTCGTCACCGTCGTCGGCGATGGCCACCGCAAACGCGGGGGACGACATCATCAGCATCAGCGCAGTGCCGGCCGTGATGGTTCCGGCGCGCAGGGCATTCTTCTTGACCTTGTGGCTCACGAGGTCAACGTATAGGACGCCCCGCCGCCCCGCGCGCCCGGGGTGGCGTGCAGGGTCACCGGCCTCAGGTACGTCCGCCCTCGCGCCTCCTGGACGGTGACCCGCACGGCGTCCGCGGTCACCGGCCACGGCAGGGCGAGGATCCGCCGGTGCCCGATGGTGGTCCCCCGCGCGAGAGTCACCCAGGTCCCGCCGGTCCGCGCCCGTACGGTGAACCGCTCCACCCGCTGCCCGTGCCGGATGTCCTCGGCGAGGCCGATGCGGTCGAAGGTCCAGGGGCCGGGTCCGGCGGCGCGCAGATCCCGGCCGTAGGTCCTGCGTACGGCGGTCCCGAAGGCGGTGAGCGAGGCGACGTCCTCCGGGGCGATCCGGCCGTCCTTGGCGGGCGGGACGTTCAGCAGGAGGGAGGCATTGCGGCCGACGCTCTTCTCGTAGAGGTCCATGAGCCGGCCGGGGCTCTTGGGGCGCTCGCCCGGGTGATGGAACCAGCCGGGGCGCAGCGAGACGTCGGCCTCGGCCGGATACCACTGGAGGAATGCGGTGGTGGGCGCGAGGAGCCTGGCGCGGGAGCCGATGTCGGGGTCGGTGGAGTCGTTGGGCAGTCCGCCGGCCATGACGGTCCAGGGGTCCTGGGCGGACGGGGTCACGCTCCACTCCGTCTCCCGCGCGATGCCGTTCTCGTTGCCGACCCAGCGGGCGCCCTGCGGACCGGCGAAGACGACGGTGTCGGGGGAGAGCTGGTGGATCATCCTGAACCACTGGGCGACGTCGTATTTCTGGGTGATGCCGGAGTCCGTCCAGGGGTTGGCGCCGTCCAGCCAGAGCTCGTCGACGGGGCCGTACTGAGTGAACAGCTCGTAGACCTGGTTGAAGTAGTAGGCCTCGTAGTCGTCCGCCCGGATGCGGAAGACCGGCAGGGTGCCGTTGCGGACGGCGGCGGCGCGGTCGTCGCCGGGGACGAGGGTGGGGATGGTGCGTGGGGTGGCCTTACTGCCGTTGCCGAACCGGCCCAGGCCGCGCGGTGCGTGGTCGCCGTCCTCCAGGGCGACCCGTTCGGGGAGGGTGAGCGGCTTGCCCTCCTGCTGTTTCCGGCGGATCTCCTCGACCCATCGCGCATGCCAGGCGTGCGGGAGTTCGGCGCCGTCGGAGGGCGAGAGATACAGGCCGACCTTCAGCCCGGCCTTCCGGGCGGCCTTGACGTAGGCGCCGACGACATCGGGGCTGCCGGGGCTGGCCGCAACAGTGTGCGGGCTGTAGCGGCTGGGGTAAAGGACGAAGCCGTCGTGGTGCTTGACGGTGAGCATCACCTGCTCGGCGCCGGCCGCCTTGTACGCCCGCATCCACTGGTCCACATCGATCCGGGCGGGCCCGGAGACGTCGAAGAGTTTTTCGTCCTCGGCGCCGGAGCCCCATTCGCGGCCCGTGAAGGTGTTCATACCGAAGTGCGTGAAGGCCGTCACCTCCCTTTGCTGCCAGGCGAGTTGCCCCTTGGTGGGGACGGTGTCGGCGGCCTTCTCGATGATGCGGCCGGGGGTGTCGCACGGCTCGACCGTCATCTGGGAGGCGGGACGGACGGGACGGTCGCAGGGGCCCGGCGGCTGTCCGGCGGCTGGGGAGGGCGTGGTGGCCGGCAGGGCCGTCGCGGCCAGTACAAGGGCGGCGAGCGCGTGCGGGCGTCGTGCCATGGTTCCCTCCAACTCCCCGGCCATGCGCGGTGGGTGGCGAATGGTCGGATGTCTGGGTGGCGTCCAGGGCATGGTGCCGGAGGGCGGGGCGTACCGGAAGGGTGTACGCAGGACCTGGTGCGAGCGTGGCGTCAGCGATGCCCGTTGGACAATTCCCGCATCAGCGCGTGCAGCCGGGGCGAGGCGGCCAGCTCTTCGAGGGTCTGGGGGCGGCCGTCGGGGCCGGCGATCGGCAGGCGCCAGTTCGGGTATTCATCCCATGTTCCGGGGAGGTTCTGCGGGCGGCGGTCGCCCACCGCGTCCGGCAGCCAGACCCCGACCAGCCGCGCGGGCGTGCGCAGCAGAAAGCGGTGTACGGCCTTGATCGCGGCCTCCTCGTCGGCCGGACCCTCGGGCAGCAGGCCGCGGCGGGCCAACTCGGCCAGCCATTCGGCGAGTTCGTACCTGGCGCGGGAGCGTTCGCGCTCGGGCGGGCCTGCGAGCAGGCCGAGGCGTTCGCGCAGCGCGATGTCCTCGCCGGTCAGCCGGGCGGCGGTGGTCGGCAGGTCGTGGGTGGTGACGGTGGCCAGACAGCCGTCGCGCCACTCCTCGGGGGCGAGGATGCGGGCCTCGGGCGCGGCGTCCTCGGCGGCCCCGTAATCCCGCTCGAACCACAGCACCGACGTGCCCAGCACCCCCCGCCCGGCGAGCGTCTCGCGGACACCCGGCTCGACCGTGCCCAGGTCCTCGCCGATCACCGCGGCGCCCGCCCGGTGCGCCTCCAGGGCCAGCAGCGAGAGCATCGCCTCGCCGTCGTAGCGGACGTAGGCGCCCTCCGTCGGCGGCCGGCCCTCGGGGACCCACCACAGGCGGAACAGGCCCATGACGTGGTCGATGCGCAGCGCGCCGGCGTGCCGCAGCAGGCCGCGCAGCAGATCGCGGTACGGGGCGTAGCCGGTGGCGGCGAGCGCGTCGGGGCGCCAGGGCGGCAGGCCCCAGTCCTGGCCGCGGGCGTTGAAGGCGTCGGGGGGTGCGCCGATGGACATGCCGGCGGCGAAGGTGCCCTGCTGCGCCCAGGTGTCGGCGCCGGTGGGGTGGACACCGACGGCGAGGTCATGGACCAGGCCGATGCCCATCCCCGCGTCCCGTGCGGCGCGCTGCGCGGCCGCCAGCTGCTGGTCGGTGAGCCAGGCGAGGCGGCAGTGGAAGTCGATGCGGTCGAGAAGTTCGGCGCGGAGCCGGGCCGTACCCGGTGAGCGGGGATCGCGGAGCTCGGCGGGCCAGGCACGCCAGTCGGGTCCGTACCGCTCGGCGAGGGCGCACCAGGTGGCGTGGTCCTCCAGTGGCGTGCCCTGTTCGGCCAGGAAATCGCAGTACGTGGCGCGCCGGCCGGGCGAGAGCGGGACCACGCACAGCAGCTCCAGGGCCTCCCGCTTCAGCTCCCAGACCGCGTCCCGGTCGATCAGCGCACCGCGTTCGAGGACGTCGGCGCGGAGCGTACGGGCGCGCGCGGCGAGCTCGTCGGCCCGTAGGCGGGCGGGGCCGGTCAGGTGGGCGTACTCCGGGATCTGCTCGATCCGCAGATGGACCGGGTCGGGGAAGCGGCGCGAGGAGGGGCGGTAGGGGGACGGGTCGGTGGGCGGGCCGGGGACGGCGGCGTGCAGCGGGTTGAGCTGGACGAAACCGGTGCCCAGGGCGCGGCCGGACCAGGCGGCGAGGTCGGCGAGGTCGCCGAGGTCGCCCATGCCCCAGGAGCGGCGGGAGAGGAGCGAGTAGAGCTGGACCAGGAAGCCGTGCGCGCGGCCGGGCGGGGCCGGTAACCGGTCGGGGGCGACGATCAGGCGGGCCCGGGCGGTGCGGCCGTCGGGCGCGTGCGCATGGAGGGTGTGGACCCCCAGGGGGAGGTCCGGAGGGAGGGCCGGTTCCCGTGAGCGGTCCGGGGGCCGGCCCGCCGTGGGGTCGCCGGGCGCGGCCTGCGCGTCCCCGCCGTCCTCGGTCTCGACCCGCAGGGCCGTGCCCTCGGGCAGGCGGCCCAGGTCGGGCGGGCGGCCGGGGCGGCTGACGACGGTGCCGGGGAGCAGGCTGCGGCCCGCTCCGTCCTCGTACGCGGCCAGGGCGGCGCGTACGGCGTCGGGCGTCGAGGCATCGACCCCTAAGGCGGCGAGCACGTCGACAACGGTGTCGTCGCCGATGTGGAGGGTGGTGCCCGGCGAAGGTTCGTAGCACGTGGCGATGCCGTGCAGCCGGGCGAGCCGCGCGCGGCCCATGGGTCCTCAGACCTCCATGGACTCCGTGCCCAGACCCGTGGCCGTCGGCTCGCTGGTCAGCGGCAGCTCGGCGGAGATGGGGACCTCACTGGTCAGTGGCGCGGCGTCGGCGAGCGGCGGCTCGCTGGTGAGCGGCGGCTCGGCGAAGGCGAAGGATCCGGAGCCGTCCAGCCCCGAGTCGGGGCCGGAGATCCCGTCGAAGACGTCGGGCTCCATCGGCGCGTCGCCCGGTTTGGAGGACAGCGCATCAAGCAGCAGCTGAGCGGATGCGGCCACGAGGGCCTCCCGTTCATCGGTAATGGGACAGGTCTGCCCTACCCACCCGACACGATCGCAGACACTTTTACCCATTAAACGTGACTCAGCTCACAGCGCATCCGCAGGCGATTTCACTGTTCGGGCGTTCGGGTGACGCAGAGAGTCCTGACAAACACGGCATGGTGACGGAAGTTCTTCGGGCGCTCCGCGGAAGGGCGGGCCGCGCCGGACGCCGCGGACCGCCGTCCACGGCACGGGGGACCCCCGACGCCCGGTTGACACCCTTACCGCCACAATGGTGGGCTCACGCCGAAGGTCTGTCCGAACGGGCACCTGCGGCACACAGGGGGGCCGGTGCGAACCGGCGCGCAGATGACGGGGACGAGGAGAGCGGCCGTGCGGGTCCGGGGCGTATGGGGCGTCGGGGGTATCGGGAGAACCGGTCGAACCGGCAGGGACAACAGGAGCGTCGCGGGCGCCCGCGCGCGTGTGGCAGGGACCACCGCGCTGGCCGCCGCGGTCATCTCGGGACTGCTCGGCGGCGTGCCCAGCGCCCAGGCGGCGCCCGCGGATCCCTCCGTCGGAACCCCCGACCGGCCGGACCGGCCCGCCGACGCGGCCGCACCGCCCGCCGTCTGGCCGCGCCCCCAGTCGCTGCGGGAGCTCTCCGCCGCCGTACCGCTCGGCGGGGAGGCGACGCTGGTGGCGGCGCCGGACACCGATCCCTACGCCCTGGACGTGCTGCGCGGGCTGCTGCGGGACGCGGGCGTCCGCAAGGTCCACGAGGTGGCGCCGGGCGGGCGGCTGCCTGCCGCCGGTCCCGTGCTGTACGTGGGCGGGGCGCCGGCCACGGACGCGCTGCGGGCGCTGAAGGTGCCCGCCCGCGGGGATCTGCCCGCCGGCGGCTACCGCCTCGCCGTCGGCCAGGTCGCCGGCCGTGACACGGTCGCGCTGGACGGCGTCGGCCCGGACGGCCTCTTCCACGCCGCGCAGACGCTGCGGCAGCTGGTCACCGAGGGGTCTGACGGCAGGCGGCAGCTGGCCTCGGTCGTCGTACGGGACTGGCCCGGCACGGCGGTACGGGGCACCACCGAGGGGTTCTTCGGCCGCCCCTGGAGCCGGGCGCAGCGGCTCGCCCAGCTCGACTTCATGGGCCGTACCAAGCAGAACCGCTACCTCTACGCGCCGGGCGACGACCCCTACCGCCAGGCCCGGTGGCGCGAGGCCTACCCGGCCGCGCAGCGGGCCGACTTCCGGGCGCTGGCCGAGCGGGCCCGCGCCAACCACGTCACGCTGGGCTGGGCCGTCGCGCCCGGCCAGGCGATGTGCATGTCCTCCGAGGAGGACATGCGGGCGCTGCGCCGCAAGGTGGATGCGATGTGGGCGCTGGGGGTGCGCTCCTTCCAGCTGCAGTTCCAGGACGTCAGCTACAGCGAATGGCACTGCGACGCCGACGAGGAGACCTTCGGCAAGGGGCCCCGGGCGGCCGCCAGGGCGCAGGCCAGGGTGGCGGGGGCGCTCGCCGGCCATCTCAAGGAGCGGTATCCGCACGCCGCGCCGCTGTCGGTGATGCCGACGGAGTACTACCAGAACGGCTCGACGGCGTACCGCGAGGCG
Source organism: Streptomyces sp. NPDC048483 (assembly GCF_040651455.1). Classification (NCBI taxonomy): domain Bacteria; kingdom Bacillati; phylum Actinomycetota; class Actinomycetes; order Kitasatosporales; family Streptomycetaceae; genus Streptomyces; species Streptomyces sp. NPDC048483. Next base: position 5,073 of record NZ_JBEZJZ010000055.1, on the reverse strand, counting down.
CTGGCCGAGGCGCTCGGCGACCGGGTCGAGGTGGCCTGGACGGGCGTCGGCGTGGTGCCGCGCACCATCACCGGCGGTGAACTGTCCACCGCCCGCCAGGTGTTCGGCCACCCCCTCCTCACCATGGACAACTACCCGGTCAACGACTACGCCCAGGACCGGATCTTCCTCGGCCCCTACACCGGCCGCGACCCGGCCGTCGCCACCGGCTCCGGCGCGCTGCTCGCCAACGCCATGGAACAGCCGGTGGCCTCCCGTATCCCGCTGTTCACGGCCGCCGACTACGCCTGGAACCCGCGGGCCTACCGCCCGGCGCAGTCCTGGGACGCGGCCATCGACGACCTGGCGGGCGGCGACCGGCGGGCCCGTGCCGCGCTCCGCGCCCTGGCGGGGAATGCCGCCTCCTCCGTGCTGACCAAGGACGAGTCGGCGTACCTGCGGCCCCTCATGGACCGCTTCTGGAAGGCCCGCAAGGCCGCCGTCGACCACGGCCGCCCCGGCAAGGACGCGGACCTCGCCAAGGCGGCCAAGGCGCTGCGGGCCGCATTCCACACCATGAGTACCGCGCCCGGTCACCTCACCGCCGACCTGGCGGCCGAAGTGCGGCCCTGGGCCGAGCAGTTGGGCCGCTACGGGCGGGCCGGCGAGGCGGCCGTCGACACGCTGATGGCGCAGGCGCGGGGTGACGGCGATGCGGCCTGGGCCGCGCAGCGCACCGCGCAGCGGCTGCGCAAGGAGACCGGGCGGAGCCCGGCGACGGTCGGCAAGGGGGTGCTCGGGCCGTTCCTGGAGCGGTCGATGACCGAGGCCGACGCCTGGACCGGGGTACGCACCGACGCCCCGCGGCCCACGGAGGGCGCCGACCCCACCTCGCTGACCGTCCCCTTCGATCGGGCCCGCCCGCTCACCGCGGTCACCGCGCAGACCGAGCCGGGTCCGTCGGCGGGCGCCGTCTCCCTGGAGGTCCATGTCCCCGGCGAGGGCTGGCGCCGCCTGGGCCGGCTCTCCGCCACCGGCTGGACCGAGTCCCGTACGGACGGCCTGCGTGCCGACGCGGTACGGCTGTCCTGGCCGGGGAGCGCCGACGCGCCCTCCGTCCACGCCCTGACGCCGTGGTTCGACGACACCCCGGCGGCCGGTCTGGAGCTCTCGCGCAAGGAGTCGGACGCGCAGACCGGCGGCACCGCGACGGTGGACGCCCTGATCTTCTCCCGGCGCCCCGGCGACGTACGGGAAAAGCTGACGGTCAAGGCGCCCAAGGGCTTCACCGTGCATGCCCCGCAGCAGGTCACCGCCCCGCGCGGCGGGACGGCCACCGTCCGTATCGCGGTCGACATCCCGGAGAACGCCCGCTCCGGCGCGTACGAGATCCCCGTCACCTATGCCGGCCGGCACCAGAAGCTGACCGTACGGGCCTATCCGCGCACCGGAGGCCGGGACCTGGCACGCGGCGCCGAGGCCACCTCCTCCGGCGACGAGACCGCCGACTTCCCCGCCTCGGCCGCCACCGACGGCGACCCGAAGACCCGCTGGTCCTCCCCCGCCGAGGACCAGGCCTGGCTCCAGTTCCCGCTCCCCCGCCCCACCCGCCTGGGCCAGGTCGTCCTGAACTGGCAGGACGCCTACGCCGCCCGCTACCGCGTCCAGGTCTCCCCTGACGGCCACACCTGGCGCACCGCGGCCGTCGTCCGCGACGGCAAGGGCGGCCGCGAGTCCGTACGGATGGACGCCGAGGACACCCGCTATGTCCGCGTCCAGGGGGACGAGCGGGGGACCCGGTTCGGGTATTCGCTGTGGTCGGTGGAGGCGTATGCGGTCGAGGGCCGCAAGTAGGGCGTACGCGGCGGCGCACGGCGAGGGCCCGGCGGCATTGCCACCGGGCCCGGCCCGTACCTATGCAAAAACCCGGACCTACGCCGATACGGCGTCAATCCGGGCCAGCGCATCATCCGCGCCATACGGCTGCAAATACGGCAGCCAGCGCGGATCGCGATGACCGGTGCCGATGATCCGCCACGCCAGTCCTGACGGCGGCGCGGGCTGATGGCGCAGCCGCCAGCCGATCTCGGCGACATGGCGGTCTGCCTTGACGTGGTTGCAGCGGCGGCACGCGGCAACGACGTTTTCCCAGGTGTGCTGACCTCCCCGGCTGCGCGGGATGACGTGGTCGACGCTGGTTGCGACGCCACCGCAGTACATACAGCGCCCGCCGTCGCGGGCGAAGAGCGCCCGGCGGGTCAGGGGCACGGGGCCTCGAAAGGGCACCCGCACAAACCGCTTCAAGCGGACCACACTCGGAGCGGGTATCACGCGGGTTGCGCTGTGCATCAGGGCGCCGGACTCCTCAAGACTCACAGCTTTCTCATTGAGTACGAGGATGAGCGCGCGGCGGAGCGGTACGACGCCGAGCGGCTCGTACGACGCGTTGAGGACCAGGACATGCGGCACGGGTGCCTCCTTGTACGCCGGCGGCGCGTGGCTCGCGCCGGGACGATCTCCCCCAGTGTCCCCCGGTGCCTGGTCGGAGCGCCACCATGACCGAGTAACGGGCCGGAGGTGTTTTCCACCACACCGCCGCACTTCCCTCCAGACAGGGCTCTTTCCGGCCGTCCCGGGACCCTCCCGACTCGAACAGGGGCACGGACCGCACCCGTTGCCCCGTTAGTGTGGTTGGTCTGCCCGGTCCACGGGGCCGTCCCCAGGCCCGGGTCTGCTGTCCCACATGGAAGGTTCTGCTGTGTACTGGTCCGCTTCGACGGCCGCCCTCGCGCCCTTGGGCGCCGCCACACCCGGCTCAACCGGCTCCGCCTCCCTGGACGAGGCCACCCAGAAGGCCACCAACGCGGCCGGCTGGGTAGAGGAGAACTGGGGGACGTGGGTCGCGTCCGGCCTGCAGATCTTGCTGATCATCGTGATCGCGGTGGTACTGCGGCATGTGATACGCCGCACCATCACCAAGTTCATCGAGCGGATGAACCGCTCCGCGTCCGCCGCCCAGGGCACGGCGCTCGCCGGTCTGCTGGTCAACGCCGAGCGCCGCCGCCAGCGCTCCGAGGCCATCGGCTCGGTGCTGCGCAGCGTGGCCTCCTTTGTGATCATGGGCACGGCGGCCCTGACGGTGCTCTCCGTCCTGAACATCAACCTGGCGCCGCTGCTGGCGAGCGCCGGTGTGGCCGGTGTCGCCATCGGCTTCGGCGCCCGGAACCTCGTCACCGACTTCCTCTCCGGCGTCTTCATGATCCTGGAGGACCAGTACGGCGTCGGCGACGAGATCGACGCGGGCGTGGCCACCGGTACGGTCATCGAGGTCGGCCTGCGCGTCACCAAGCTGCGCGGCCCCAACGGCGCCATCTGGTACATCCGCAACGGCGAGGTCAAGCGGATCGGCAACCTCAGCCAGGGCTGGTCCACGGCCGGTGTGGACGTGGTGATCGCCGCCGACCAGGACCTCGGGCGCGCCCGGGACATCATCACCGCCGCCGCCGAGGAAATGGCCAAGGCCGAGCCCTGGCACGAACTGCTGTGGGAGCCGGTGCAGGTCCTGGGCCTGAGCGAGGTCCACCTCGACACCGTCACCCTCAGCGTCGCGGCGAAGACGATGCCCGGCAAGGCCCTCGGCGTCGAACGCGAACTGCGCTGGCGCATCAAGCACGCCCTCGACGACGCGGGCATCCACCTCGCCCCCCGCCCGGCCCCCGAGGAGGAAGAGGAGGCGCCGGCCGACCCGACCGCCGGCATGGCGGCCCCCTCCGCGCTCAACAACCCCCTCTCGCCGCAGTCGGTGGCCGCCGAGCCGATCGCGGGACCGAAGATGGGGAAGTAACCCGGCCGGGCCGCGTATGCCGCTAGGCCCCCGGTACCGCGATCTCCCGCGGTGCCGGGGGCCTTTGCCGTGTCAGGGCCGCTCCGCCACGCGCCGTCCGGGGACGTCGCCGGCGGCCGCGGTGCACCGCGGACCGAACTCACCCCGCCGAAGCCATTGACGGGCCCCTGACATGCGGCCTACCTTCCTCAGCACCGATTGGAAACTTTCCTAACAGAGCGCGACACAACGGGGTGACCGGTCATGGCCGCAGCAGGACACGGACCACACGGGACGCCCGGTACGCCGCGCGTACTGCGGGCGATGAACGACCGGGCCGCGCTCGATCTGCTCGTGTCGCAGGGGCCGCTGACGCGTACCCAGATCGGCGAGCTGACCGGGCTGTCGAAGCCGACCGCCTCGCAGCTGCTGGCGCGGCTGGAGGCGGCCGGGCTGGTGCGGACCACCGGGAATGTGACCGGGCGGCCGGGGCCGAATGCACAGCTGTACGAGGTCAATCCGGTGGCGGCACATGTGGCCGCGCTGGCCGTGGACCAGCTGGGGATCACCGCGGCGGTCGCCGACGTCACCGGGCAGGTGCTCGGGGAGGAGCGTGTGGGGACCGATGCGGTCGACGAGGGGGTGCCGAACCGCACGGCACGGCTGGTGGCGACGGCCGTGGACGGCGCGCTGGCCAAGGCCGGGCTCGGACGGGAGCAGCTGCACGGGGCGGTGATCGGCACGCCGGGCGCGCTGGACCCGGAGACCGGCGAGCTGCGGTATGCGCCGCATCTGCCGGGGTGGCACTCGCGGGCCCTGAAGGAAGAGCTGAGCGAGGTGCTGGGGACGCCGATCGTCATCGAGAACGATGTGAATCTGGCGGCCGTCGCCGAGCAGCACGACGGCGCCGCCCAGGACTTCGACGACTTCGTGCTGGTGTGGGCCGACGAGGGGGTCGGCGCCGCGATCGTGCTGGGCGGGCAGCTGCTGCGGGGTGCCACCGGGGGCGCGGGCGAGATCGGGTACATGCCGCTGCCCGGCGCGCCGCTCTCGCGGGGCGGCGACCGCAGCGCGGCGCGGCCGGATGCCGGGGGCGGGTTCCAGCGGCTGGTCGGGGCGCCGAGTGTCGTGGCGCTGGCGCAGGAGTACGGCGCGCCGGAGATCCGTACGGTCGAGCCCCGCGTCAACGCCCACACCCGAGCGCCCACACCCACATCACCCAACGCCTGCACCGCCACAGCAGTGCCCACCACATCCAACGCCAACAGCAC
>NZ_JBEZJZ010000054.1:0-54396 GCF_040651455.1 Streptomyces sp. NPDC048483 | reverse complement strand
CGAGATACGCGCAGACCTCCACCAGGCACTACTCGAACTCGCCTGCTCCATCATCTGCTTGCGACGACTACGAACCGCATTCTGAAACGATCAGTTAGAGGGCGAGGAGTTCATTGGCGAGGGCCACGATCTCGAGCGGGTGCCGATCGCCGCGCACGTGGATGGCGGCAGCCGACAGGCTGCGCGGGACGGCCCCGGCGTCGAGGAGGACGCGCCAGTCCTCCGGCCCGAGCCCGAGGAACTCCAGTCCGGTCAGCTTGGCGATCTCCACCGGGTCGGCGAGCGTACCGGGGCAGGCGCTGAAGGTCCGTAGGCGGGGCAGCCCGGTGACCGGGGCGAGGCTGAGCGGCTCACCCTCCCGCACGCCGATGCTCAGCGCCTCCAGCCCGGCGTGGGCGGCGGCCTGAACACTACTGAGACTTCGGATGTTGACCCAGGCCACGGCCGGCGGCTGGTCCCCGGACCGGCCGCCGCGTTCCTGCTTGCGCCCGTTCCTCACCAGGTCGGTGAGGGAGTCGGCGACCAGGCCGGCGCCGGTGCTCTCCTCATGGCTGACGATGATGATCTGCCCTGCGCGTCCGCGCGGGCCCGGTGTCAGGTCGACGGCGATCCGGTCGCCGCCGCCGTTGTCGCCGAAAACGATCCAGCCGGGCGAGCCGACCAGCCCCTGCACCGCGGCATCCGGCGGGGTGACAACCGCCTCCAACGCCGCGGACTCCCAGCGGCACGGACGGGACGGGGCGTCGGCGATGTGCAGGTCATCCAGTGGGAAGAGCTCGACGCCGACCGCCGCGAAGACGCGCTCCGCCGCCTCGTCATCGTCGCCCCAGTCCTCCCACCGCGCGCGCGTGACCCGGTAGAGCACCTTGAGCTCATCGGGCAACGCGACGCCGAGACGCGCTTCCGCGGTGGCGATCTCTGCCTCGGCCGCGCCGATGGCATCGGGGGCCCGCTCGCGCAGCGTCCGCTCCAGCAGCGCCAGATCCACCGACGGGGCGGGTGCGGCACCGGACACCGGTTCGGGCAGGCGGCGCCAGGGCTCGGGGACCGCGTCCCACACCGTCGACCCCTAGGGGCTGGTGGCCAAGGCCGGCACCTGGTACCTGGTCGCCGACCACAAGAGCAAGCCGCGGCTCTTCCGCACCGACCGGTTGTCGCAGGTCAGAGTCCTCGAGCCCGAAGCGCGCCGCCGGCCCGGCGTGGCGCTGACCCAGGTCTGGCACGGTCCGTCACCTGCCGCAGTTCGGCACCGACGTCCAGGTCATCGGCCCTTCCGAGGCCCGCGCGGAGATGACCCGCGCCATCGCCGAGTCGGCCGGACTCTACGGCACTGCCTGAACTGCGGCTTCGGGGTGGCCCTGTTGGCCGTGTCCTCGTATCGCTACGGCCAGGTGGCGTGACCGGTGCCGGCGGTGCGGGTCAGGTGACGGGGCGGGCTGCGCCCACACTCCGGTGACGAAATTCCTGCAGACAAGCGAGGGCCACGAACTACATTGGTTCCCAGGGCAGTTGTAATCGTGATCAGGACGCGCGGAGGCGACGCCGGTGAGTGTGGATGTACGGGATGTGGTGTCCGACGTTGTTGCCCAACAGGCGCCGGAGGAGCTGCCGCTGGTCGACGGCCTGGCCCGGCTCGATCACGACGAAGCGGTGCGGCTGCTGAAACGCCGCAACACCAGCGCGCCGCTCGGCTTCGGACTCTCCGAGATCGCCGCGGTGATCACGCCGGTGGTGTGGATCGCGGTGGACGAGGCCTGCCGCGCCTCCGTCGGGAGGCTGATGGGCCGGGTCACGCCGAGGCTTGCGGCCCTGGGGCGCCGGATGCTGCGCAGACCTCCGGCGCCGTCGCCCGAAGTGCCCGCGCTCACCGCCGAGCAGCTGAATTCCGTACATCGCCGGGTGTGCGAGGGGGCGGCGCGGGCCGGACTGGAGGGGGCCGCCGTGGAGGCACTCGCGGACTGCGTGGTGGCCCGCCTGGCCCTTGAACGGGACGCGTTGCCGGCGGTTTCGCCGCCTGCCGAGCCGGAACCCGAAGCCGGGCCGCATGTCGGGGGCGCGTCCTGAAGGCCGGTGGCGCACCACCTGCTCAGGGCGGCGCCCCGCCCGGCCCGGACGACGACCAGCACGGCAGGATCGACCCACGAGTCCTGCCGATGGGCACCACCCTGCGCTTCGCCCTCTTGGTGCTCGTGATGGTGGTGGCGACCATCAAGATGGTCAACTCGATGTTTGCACTGGCCCCTTGGGGCGACAAAGCGATCACATGCAACTTCGCGGCGGGCTTCGATCCGAACGTCCGGATGCTGGACTCGATGCAGCTCAACACCCAAGGGCTGCGGGAACTCAAGGACTGTGTGGCCCCCGGCGCCGTGCTCACCGACTTGCCCGGCATCGCCGGCGCCGTGCTGGTGCTGGTGTCGGCCGCCGCGCTCTACGTCTGGCTGCCGCGCTGGAAGTCCAGGCGCGGACGGGTGATCTCCGTCGACGAAGCGGATCCCGGAGAGGAGTTGCGGGCCGAGCTGATGCGCCTGGTGGCCATGGCGCGGCTGCGTACCGTACCGGCCTTCGTGGTGGACCCGGCCTCCTTCGATGCCGGTGCCGAGGCGTTCGGCCGGGCCGGTCGGCACACGGTCTGTCTGCACGCCGGGCTACTGGTCGCGCGTCGCGGCAGCGCCGACGGGCGGGCCGGATTCCACGCCGTCGTGCTGCACGAGCTGGCCCACCTCCGCAACCGGGACGTGGACCTCGCCTACGCCGTCACGGCGCTGTGGCGGGTCTTTCTGGCACTGGTCGTCGTGCCGTTCACGGTGCTGTACGGGGGCAGCTTCGTCGCGGCGCAGTTCTTCGGCGCGTTCTACGGGGCCGACGCCCTGTTCTGGCCCGCCGGGCGTGCCGGTGTGCTGCGGGCGGTGGCGCATGCGCTGTTCATGGTGCTCCTCGTGGTGCTGGCCCGCGCCGACGCCCTGCGCCACCGTGAGTTGTACGCCGACGCGGACGCCGTCGCCCTGGGGGCGGCGCGCGGGGTCTGGGACGGTGCCCGGGATCGCGGGAGCAGTGTCCGTTTCCCCGCATCCCTTCAGATCCCCACATACCTTCAAAGGGTGCGCAGTGGGGTTTCCGCGTGGTGGAGCACCCATCCTTCCTGGGCCGTGCGCAGACGGTCGCTGGCCGATCCGGCGGCGCTGTTCTCCCTGGGCGCGGAGCAGATGTTCCTGATCGGCTGGGCCGCCCTCGTCTCCGCACACACCCTGTCCGGCCTGTGGGGCAATACGGTGGCGACCTGGGCAACCGCCCTGCCCCTCACGGCACTTGTCACCCTCGCCGCCTGGCGGTCGCTCGCCTATGCCGAGCATCACGGTCTGCGCGGGCCCGACGGTCTGCGCTCGGGCCTCGCGCTGGGAACCGGCCTGGCCTGCGGTGAGCTGACGACCGGCATCACCAGCGGCGCCGGGTGGCTGCCCGAGCACCCCGAGGTCTTGCTGGGGCTGCTGGCCTGTGCCGTGGTGTTCACGCTGTGGACCGTGGCCTGCGCACGGCTGCGGCTGCGGACGCTGGGCGGCGCCTCGTTGCGTACGGCGATCTGGCTGCCGCTGCTCGCCTCCTGCCTGCTGGCCGCGGCCGGCTTGAACTGGTGGCTGCGGTTCGGCTTTCTGTACCTGGCGGGAGACATCCTTACCGGGGGTGGCCTACAGCAGCAGATGACCCGGACTTTTCCCGGGCAGTGGAGCGAACACGCGGCGGAACTCGACTGGTTCACCGCCACCATGCCCCAGGCGGCGATGCTGGGCACGAGCGCACTGTTCCTCGGCGCGACGATGGTGCTGTGGGCGTATCCCCTGGCTCTCTGGCTACGACGGACCCGGGTGTACGGCCCGGCCGCCGGGCTGCGGTCGGCGGTGACGGCCGGGCTCCTCGGCGGTGTCGTCTGTCTGGCGGGGCTGGCCGGCGTCATGGCCAGTATGCACACCTGGCAGCCGCCGCTCGGAGCGCCCCTCGGCGCCTTCTCGATCCTGTACCTGTGGTGGGCGGCCACCGCGATCTGGGCGGGGGTGGCACTGACCGGTGCGGTGGTTGCGGTCACCTCCCGGCACCGGTGGCTGCCGCGCGCGCTCATCGCGGCGGGAGTGGCTCAATCCGTTGCGGTGGTGGGGCAGTTCGCGCTCGGATCGGTGGACGGGTGTCTGGGGCCGCTGCGGACCCTGGGCCACAGCTGCCACTGGGTGCCCAGCGCGAGCTGGCTGTTCACCCAGGGCCTGGCCGGCGTGGCGCTGCCCTCCGTCGTCGGCGCCGCACTGCTGGCCGTGATCACCAGAGGCGCGGCGGCCGCGCTGCGCCGGCGGACCGCGACGCGACAGCCCCGGCCGGCCCCAGCCGTCCCCGCGGCACCCGTGCGCCCTTCCCGCAGGCGCTCCTTGGCCGCGCCGGGCGGCCTGGCCCTGCTGCTCGTCGTCGCGGCAGTCGGTCCGGCGGCGGTCGCCAGTCAACGGCCCGCGGCGGCGCAGACATCGTCCGCGATGACACCACCGCAACCGCCGAAAGCATCCGAACGGATCCGGACCTTCCAGTTGCTCGCCTGGTACAAGGTGGACGGGCAGCGCAGCATTGCGCAACTGACCTCGGACTACGGCGCGTTCCGCAAGCAACTCGACGAAATGGTGCAGGCCGCGAAGGACCGGCCGCACGACATGGTCCGCTTCGACTCGAAGCGGCTCCGTAAGACATGCGCCGCGCTCGCCAAGGACGCGACCACCGCGCGCCGCCTTCCGATCCCGGACCGCGACCTGCAGGCCCCCTGGTCGTCGTGGCTCAAGACCACCCTCGGCGCAGGCCGGAACTGCGTGAGGCTGGTGGACAGCAACCGCAACAACCCGGCCGAGAACGACACCATGCTCAACAGACTCTTCCAGGGCTACAGCCAGTCGGCCAAGGCCCTCGGCCCGGTCGTCCGGCAGATGGAGGCCGCAGCCCGCCTCTGGCCCCAGTGGGTACACATCAACAAGCACCCACAACCGCGCCCGCCGGCCCCGTGAGGGAGATGCCGACTGCTGGGCAGCGGCCGGCCTGACCCGGCAGCCGTGGGCAGTCACAGCTCCAGGCCCCGGGCCGGTCCCAGCCGGTACCGCGCGCCGAGGCTGCTGGTCTGTTTGTACGTCACGGACCCGTTGACGGGTTCGTGCGAGGCGGCGCTGCCGGACACCGGCCACACCTGGATCACATACTCCTCGACCGGGGCGGTGTCGTCGCGGGGGTCGCCGTCGTCGCGGTTCCTTCCGTAGACGCGGACTCGGTAGTCGCCGGAGCCGGGCAGCGGGAGGACGTCTTCACCGTCTGCTCCTGTGGTGCCGAAGTCCATTGTGGCCGACGGCCACACGACGTGGATCTCTGCCGCGTCCTGCCAGGTGTCGAGGTCCATCGGGGGCGCGGCGTCCCACAGTTCGGCGGTCACGGACACGGTGCCGATCTCCTGGCCGCACAGAATCTTGATACCGCTGCCGTCGGTCGGTGCCGCTTCGACCAGGCCGTTGCCGGTCCATTCCGGCTCGAACTCCGCGACCAGGTCCTCGTCGACCAGGTCCACGGTGGAGGCATCGATGAACACGCGCGGGTTGGTGGCGCGACGGATCAGCTGGGCCATGGGGCTCGTCCATTCAACGGGATCGGGGCCAGGCCCCAGGATGCGGCCCGGCCCCGCAGCGTGCGACCAGAAGGGCGAATCCACGAAGACATTACGGAGAGGTGCTCTCCTGTCGGTGCCCCGGCCGTGCTCGCCCCGCTCGCGAAGCCTCCCCGGCATCCGTCGGCTCGAGCACCTTCCGCATCAACGACGCCGCGCAACGGGCCGGGAAAGATCTCGGCCGCGCGGGAGGCCGGCGGTGGCTGTCAGGTGGAGACGGCAGGAAGGACCTGGCTCAGCAGGCGCTGGAAGGAGTGCCGGTCCTCCTCTCCGAGGCTTTCCAGTCCCGTGAGGTTGGACATCAGCTCCGAGCGGATCTGCCGAACGGTCTCCTCGCCCTCCTCGGTCAGTGTCACCCTCTTGACCCGCCGGTCGGCGGGGTCGGCCTCGCGGCGTACCAGACCACGTGCCGCCAAGCGGTCGACGATGCCGGTGACGTTCGAGGCATCGCAGGCCAGCAGGTCGGCGAGGGTCCTCATCGGCATCGGCCTCCGCAACAGGCCGAGCATCTTGCCCTGCATCAGGGTGAGATCACGTTCCGCCGCCACGGCCGCGAAGTTCCGGTAGTAGAGGGCCGCGGCCTGTGCGAGCTGGTCCATCAGCTGCAGGGGCGTGGGCGCGGGAGCCGTCGGCGGGACCGACGGGACCGGTGGTGGTGCGGGCGGGTTCGGGCGAGTCATGGCACCAGCGTAGGCGAGATTGCTTGACTTTCTCAACCATTGAGGTTTACCTTCATCTCATTGCTTGAGGACTTCAACCATGTAAGGCTTCAATCTCCCTGGAGGGTGAGCCGCCCGTATGCGTCACGTCCCCCCACACCTGCGTCACGTCCCCCTGCACCGGACGCTCGCCACCGCCCCCCTCCCGGTCACCGCCGGTGAGCCCCGTCAGCCGGTGGCCGAGGCTGTTCGCGCCGAGGTCTGACCGCCCGCGGATCCACCTCGCACCACGTCACCACACATCGCCCCACGTCATTCAGGAGCACCACCATGCCCTCCGCCCTCTTCGTCGTCACCGGTGCCGACCACTGGACTCTCGCCGACGGCACCCCGCACCCGACCGGCTACTGGGCCGAGGAGCTCGCCGAGCCGCACCGGATCTTCCGCGAGGCGGGCTACGAGATCACCCTCGCCACCCCCGGCGGTGTCCCCGCCCCCGTCGATCAGGGCAGCCTGAGCGCGGCGGCCAACGGCGGCACGGAGCGCGCCGCCGCCATCGGCGCGTACCTCGACGTGATCCGCGACGGACTCGACGCTCCGGCCACGCTGGAGGACATCGACCCCGACGCCTACGACCTGGTCTTCTACCCCGGCGGCCACGGCCCGATGGAGGACCTCGCGGTCAACGAGGCCTCCGGCCGGATCCTCACCCGTACGCTCGACTCGGGCCAGCCGCTGGGTGTGGTCTGCCACGCCCCCGCCGCATTGCTCGCCGCCCGCCGCGAGGACGGCAGCTGGCCTTTCGCCGGCTACCGGATGACGTCCTTCACCAACGCGGAGGAGGCCGCCGTCGGCCTGGCTGCCAAGGCCCCGTGGCTGGTCCAGGACCGCCTGGTCGAGCTCGGCGCCGACTTCGTCGAGGCCGCCCCCTTCACCCCGCACACCGTGACCGACCGCAACCTGTACACCGGTCAGAACCCGGGCTCCTCCGCGGCCCTGGCCCATGCGCTCCTCGACGCCCTCTCCACCGACCCCGCGACGGTGGCGGCACGCCTGCGGACCAGCTTCGACTCCGGCCGCACCAAGCCGCTCGCCTGGCGCCTCGGCCGGCTGAGCGCCCTGCGCGCACTGCTCACCGAGCAGTCCGACGTCCTCCTCGCCGCGCTGCACGCCGACCTCGGCAAGGGCCCCACCGAGGCGTACCGGACCGAGATCGGCTTCACCCTCAACGAGCTCGACCACACGGTGCGGCACCTGGAGGAGTGGCTGCGGCCGAAGCCGACCGCGGTTCCGGAGACCTTCCGCCCCGCCGATGCCCGGGTGGTCCGCGATCCGCTCGGCGTCGTGCTGATCATCGCTCCGTGGAACTACCCGCTTCAGCTGGCCCTCGCCCCGCTGGTGGGTGCCCTTGCGGCCGGCAACACCGCCGTGGTCAAGCCCAGCGAACTGGCCCCGGCCACCTCGGCCGCGCTGGCCCGGCTACTGCCCCGCTACCTCGGCCGGGACGCCGTGGCCGTCGTCGAGGGCGCCGTCCCCGAGACCACCGCGCTGTTGGAGCAGCGTTTCGACCACATCTTCTACACGGGCAACGGAACGGTCGGACGGATCGTCATGACGGCCGCGGCTCAGCACCTCACCCCCGTCACCCTCGAACTCGGCGGCAAGAGTCCGGTCGTGGTCGAGCCGGGTGCCGACCTGACCGCCACTGCGCAGCGGATCGTCCGCGGCAAGTTCCTCAATGCCGGCCAGACCTGCGTCGCCCCCGACTACGTCCTCGCCATCGGCGACACCGCCGCCGAACTCGAAGCGCAGCTGGCCCTCGCAGTCCGCGCGGCGTACGGCGACGACCCGGCGGCCGACCCCGAGTACGGACGGATCGTCAACGAGCGGCACTTCGACCGGCTCACCGCCCTGCTCGGCTCCGGACGCGTCGTCACCGGCGGCGACCACGACCGCGCGGGTCGCTACCTCGCCCCCACCGTTCTCGCCGATGTCTCCCCAGAAGCCCCCGTGATGCAGGAGGAGATCTTCGGCCCGATCCTGCCGATCATCACCGTGCCCGACCTCGATGGCGCGCTCGCCTTCATCAACGAACGCGACAAGCCGCTCGCGCTGTACGCCTTCACCGGCTCGGAGCGGACCAAGCAGCGGCTGACGGAGGAAACCTCCTCCGGTGCCCTCACCTTCGGCCTGCCCGTCTCCCATCTGGCCGTGCCCGAGCTGCCGTTCGGCGGCGTAGGGGAGAGCGGCATGGGCCGCTACCACGGTGAGTACTCCATCGACACGTTCAGCCACACCAAGGCAATCCTCGACAAGCCGCTGAACTGACCGCCACCGGCCAACCCGCCCAACCCGCTCAAAGGAATGACGACCACACCATGACCACCCAGCACCCCATCGACCACCGCGCCGCCGTGGCGGCCGAGACCACCAAGTTCACCGCCGTGCTCAAAGGGGCCGACCTGGCAACCCCCGTGCCCACCTGCCCCGAATGGACCCTGACCGACCTGGTCAAGCACGCCGGCAGCGTGCAGCGCTGGTTCTCGGCCCTGCTGCACGCACGCGTCCAAAGCCCCCCGCAGAGCCGCGAGGTAGACCTTCGGCTCCCGACGAGGACGGACGCCTACCCCGAATGGCTGGACGAGAGCGCGTCCGTGGCCGCCGACGCGTTTGCAGTCACCGAGCCGGACCTGCCCATGTGGGCGTGGGGCGCCGACCAGCACGCCCGCTTCTGGGCGCGCAGAATGCTCTTCGAGACCCTGCTGCACCGGACCGACGCCGAACTGGCCCTCGGACTCCGGCCCGCGATCGACCGCGCGCTCGCGGTCGACGGCATCGACGAATTCCTCGTCAACCTCCCCTTCGCCACCTCTTTCGCACCCAAGGTGGCCAACCTGCGCGGGACCGGCGAGACCCTCCGCTTCCGCACCACCGACGCGAACGCCGACTGGCTCGTCCGGCTGCGCCCCGACGGCTTCGGGATCGACCGAGCCGGCGCAACAGCAGACACCGCCGCGGACGCGACCGTCCAGGCAACCGCAGCCGACCTCCTGTTGCACCTCTACGGCCGTCGGCACCACCACATCGAGGCCGTCGAGCACGAGGGCGACCAGGACCTGCTGGTGCACTGGGTCGCCAACTCCGCCTTCTGACCGGCCATTTCGGAGGAGAGGCACGGGCGGCCAGTGGTCGTGGTCGATGCATCGTTCCGGTGCCGGCCGGGGTCCCATGGCCCGTAATGAATGAGTAAAGCGACTGATAGTGTCGTCAGCTCGTCCATTTCGACCTATTTCGAGGACTGTGCATGAGCGTCCCCACTCCGCCCGACGGCCAGAAGCCCGGTCGCGAGGCGCCGGAGGACCACGACCCGTGGAGCCCGCCGCCGCCCGGACCGGCCCGTGCCTACGGGGCGCCGCACCCGATGGCGCCGATATCGGTGTCGCAGCCTCGCAACGGCATGGGCATCACGGCCCTGGTGCTCGGCATCGTCGGCGTAGTTCTCGGCCTGCTCGTCGTCTTGTTCTGGATGTCCTGGCTGCCGGCCCTGCTGGCCGTGATCTTCGGCTTCGTCGGGCTGAGTCAGGCGCGCAAGGGTGTGGCGACGAACAAGGGCATGGCGCTGGCCGGTGTGGTCCTGGGCGGAGTCGGCCTGCTGACGGCGGTCGGCGGTGGAATCTTCATGATCGCAGTGGTGAAGAAGGCCGTCGACGAGGTACGCGCGGAGGTCAAGGAGGCGAAGGCCTCGGCGTCGGCGGCGGAAAAGGCCCGGCACGTGCCATTCGGCGAGCCGTACACGTTCGAGAACGGTCTGAAGGTCACGGTCGCCAAGCCGCGGCCGTTCGCCCCGGACGCCTACGCCCATGGTCACGCAAAGGGCAACAAGGCCGTCCAGGTGACGGTCACCGTGGTCAATACCGGCACCGAGCGGGTCGAGGTCGAGACCGGGCTGCCCGATGTGAGCGACGCCAACGGAGCCTCGACGGAGTTGGTGATCGACGGGAGCGGGCGGCAGAAGGTCATCACCGGCTATGTCCTCCCCGGCAAGCGGGCCGTCGGGAAGTACGCCTTCTCGCTGCCGCACGATGCCGCCGACCGGATCGAGGTCGAGTTCAGTCCCGACGCGATGCGGTGGAAGGACGCCTACTGGAGTGGCCCCACCGACTGATTCCGGCTACGTGCCGGGACGGATCGGAAGGGGGTGGTGCCACTCGCCGCTTCGACCGGCTCGTCGAGGAGGAACTGCCCACGCCAGTCGATGAGTTGGGGTCGAGGCGGTTGCCGATCACCACATCTGGGTGTGACGCTCGTGCAGCCACACCACCGGCCGTCGCGAACAGCGACCCTCGCATGGACAACGCGTCGGCGACCCGTTGGGCGCCGACGCGCCGACGTCCGGATCAGCTCTGCTGCTCGCTGATGTTGACCATCCACGTGATGCCGAACTTGTCCGTGCACATGCCGAACACGTCGCCCCACATCTGCTTTTCCAAGGGCACGGTCACGGTGCCGCCGTCGGACAGCTTCTCCCAGTAGCCACGCAGTTCGTCCGAGTCGTCGCCGCTCAGGCTCACCGCGAAGTTGTTCCCGGGTGTGTGTTCCATACCGGGCGGAGTGTCGGCACCCATCAGTGTGAATCCGCTGGTGGTCTCGAGCAGGCTGTGCATGATCTTGTCGGCGTATCCGGGGGGCATCTCGGAGCCGAAGTTGCCGTAGGTGTTGACGGCCAGATTGCCGCCGAGGACCTCCTTGTAGAACTCCATGGCTTGCTTCGCTTCACCGGAGAAGCTGATGTACGGGTTGAGACGAGAGGCCACAACTTGCTCCTTTCGTGACGAATGGTCAGCGCGGGCAGCCTACGTGCGTCAGAGGCGAATTCGGGCGACCTGAGGGGCGTGGTCGCTCGCCCGGGCGGGTGCGGTCCTGGGCGCCGCCCTTGGATCGGGGCGCGGATTCGGTGTGGCGAGCACTCCAAGGGCGCGGGCCCTCGAAGTTCACTGCCGCTGCGCTGACGAATCGAGACAACGGAAGGGTAAGAATCAAGCCTCCCTGACATTACCGTGAGTTATGCCACAGTGTGGTGGTGTGGCGGTCTCCTATGGTGATCACGGTTGCCGACGGGCATTGCACTCGGCTTCCAGGTGGATGAACTCCGTTGTCTGGTCCGGTATTTCGGACTGCGACGAATGCCACCGTCGGGGGATCTGAAGGAAACGGGTGGGGGATGGCGACAGGGCCGAGCGGGGGAGCACCCGTGCTCTGCGCATCGTTCTACGAGCGCCTGGACGAGGCGAAGTTCGTCGGCAGTTCATTCACTGCGGTTCCATGCGGCCGAAAGGGCTTGCACCCGGCGCGGGTGACGCTCGATCTGCTCGGACAGATTCCCGTGGCAGAGCTCACGGTTGAGACGTCCGTGCTTGCCTGCGACGGGCGAATGTCTCCGCCCTGACGGTTCGACGGTGATGACGCCGGGCGGGGCCGGAGCGAGTCATTCCACGATGCGTGACCGTGAAGACGAGTGCGCCTGGGCATTCCGGTCGATGTTCCTCGCCCAGCGGGTGACGGAAATTACCGATTGGCAATTCAGTGGCAATTTACCGAGCGGCAACTTTACTGAGTGGCGATTTGTCGAGAGGGGTGAACACGCTATTTTTGCCAGTAGCAGAGTTCGCAGCTTTTCCTTTTTTGTGATCCTGGCCGGTGTCGTCGCCATCATGGCGCACACCGCGATGCCCACGCCGATCTACTCGATCTACAGCAAAGAGTTCGGGCTCACCACGCTTCAGGTGACCGAGGTGTATGCGATCTACGCTCTGGGCGTGATCGCGGCGCTGGTGGCATTCAACTCCCTCTCCAACACCACCGGCCGGCGGCCCCTGCTGATGATCGGGCTGATCTGCAGCGTCGCTTCCAACCTCGTCTTCCTCAATGCCAGTTCGATCGCCTTTCTCTTTGCCGCCCGGCTGCTGACCGGACTCGCGGCGGGAATATTCATGGGAACCGCGACCGTCGCGGCGGTCGAGGTGGCGCCGCAGGGAATCGCGCAGCATTCCGCCGTGTGGGCCACGGCGGCCAATATCTTCGGCCTGGGGCTCGGGCCCGTGATCGGGGGACTCGGCACGCAGTTCCTCGACAGGCCGCAGGATGATCTTTTCCTCGGTCACCTTGCCGTGATAGCCGTCCTCGTCGTCCTCCTGCTGATGACCCGGGAGCCGCTGGCCAGGTCCGATCGGGTGCCGTTCTCCTGGAAGGGGCCGAAGCCGCCTTCCGGGAACCGGCTCACGTACGCCGGGCTGACGATGGTCGGCGTTTCCGGGATGGCCACACTCGGCATGCTGGCGGGTCTGACTCCGCACTTCCTGAGCAGTTTCTCTCCCCATGCGAGCGGTCTCGCCGCCGGGCTTGTCGTCGGCTGCGGCTTCGGCGGCTCCGCGCTCGCGCAGTTCGCCTTCCGCCGACTCACCATCACCCGCGGCCTGGTGTCCGGAGTCTGTGTGATGAGCCTTGGCCTGCTGGTTCTGATCGCGGCAATCTTCTTCGGCAGCAGAGTCCTGTATGCCTGCGCGGCATTGCTCGCCGGCCTTGGCCAGGGCCTGTCGATCGCCCGGTCCATTCAGGAGATCTCGCTCAAGACGTCGCTTTCTGAGCGGGTGAGCGCAGTGAATCTCTTTTACGTGGCGCTCTACACAGGTGCAGCGGTGCCCGTCATCGGTCTGGCCTTTATCGAGAAAAGTTTCGGTCTGACCACGGCCGGTTTGGCATTCTGCCTGTTCGCGCTGGCCTTTGCCGCCATCGGAGTCCTTCAGCTGATCAGGGCCGGCATGTGGCGCAAGGAGCCCGCGGTGGAGCTCTCGGAAGCCGTCAAGACGTGAGCCACGGCGAACCCGGGAACCCGGGAACCCGGGAACCCGGGAACCCGGGAACCCGGGAACCCGGGAACCCGGGAACCGGGGAACCATGTCCTCCGCAGGGCATCCCCCGACCGCAGCTCGTCAACAGGCGCCGAGCGCCCGCGGTCGGCAGGGTGGAGGCATGAGCGACTCACCCTGGCCCCGCATCGTGGTATGTCCTCCGGCACCCGCCGGCCGCCGCCACGTTGTCCCCGTCCGCCGCTGCCAGGCCCCCACCAGGTCCTGGGCCACGTCGCTGCCAGGGCATTGAGATGAACACGGCGCTGAACCGACGCCTGGGCGCCGGACTCCTGCACCATGCGGACACCCTTCCCGATCACATTGCGCTGACCATCGGCAGGCGTGATTACACCTACCAGGAGGTTGCGCACACCGCCCGGCGGTGGGCGGCTTTGATTGTCGAGGCAGCAGGACCCCGGCCGCGGCGGGTCGGTGTCCTGGCCTCCCGCAGTGAGGCCGCGTACCTGGGGGTGGCCGCCGCGCTGTTCGCCGGAGCGGCCTTCGTCCCGCTGAACCGGGAGCTCCCCGTACGGCGGACCCGGACCATGCTGGAACAGTCCGAGGTCGACGCGCTGATCGTCGACGAGGCGTCGCTGCCCCAATTGCCCGAACTGCTTCGAGGCCTGCCGCGGCGGCCGGCTGTGCTGCTGGCCGACACCCTGCGCGCCGACGTCCCGGATCTCGGCGGCGGCCGGGGTCCCGGCGACGGCCCCGTCCTGGACGCGGCCGATCTCGCGGCTGCCGCTCCGCTGCAGCGGCTGCCCGAGGCCGGCCACGATGACCCGGCGTATCTGCTCTTCACCTCGGGCAGCACCGGTGACCCCAAGGGAGTCCCCGTCACCCACTCCAACGTCCGGTCCTTTCTCGACGCGAATCAGGACCGCTATCGGCTGACACCCGACGACCGGCTGACGCAGATCGGCGACCAGACCTTCGACCTGTCGGTCTTCGACCTCTTCATGGCCTGGGAGAACGGGGCGCGGGTCTGCCCGATGGACCCCCTGGAGCTGCCGGCGCCCTTGTCCTACCTGGAGCGCAACGGGATCACCGTCTGGTTCTCGGTGCCCTCGGTGGCCGCGGCGCTGCGCATGCGGGGCGTGCTCACGCCCGGATCGATGCCCACCCTGCGCTGGAGCCTGTTCTGCGGCGAGGCGCTGCCCAGGGCCACCGCCGAGGCCTGGCAGGCTGCCGCGCCCGGATCGACCGTGGAGAACCTGTACGGCCCGACCGAGCTGACCATTGCCTGCACGGTCCACCGCTGGGACCCGTCAACGAGTCCGGCGCAGTGCGTGCACGACAACGCGCCGATTGGGCAGCCGTACCCCGGCCTGCATACGCTGATCGTGGACGAGGACCTGGCTCCCGTCGCAGAGGGGGCCACCGGTGAACTGTGCGTGGCCGGTCCCCAGACCACGCCCGGCTACTGGCAGGCGCCCGAGCTGACCGCCGAGCGCTTCTTCGCACGCGAGGGCAGGACGTACTACCGCACGGGCGACCTGGTGCGTATGCATCACGGCCAGCTGATCTGCATCGGCCGCAACGACCAGCAGGTCAAGGTCGACGGTTACCGGATCGAACTGGGTGAGATCGAAGCGGCGCTGCGCCGGTCCGGAGCGGTGGAGGCGGTGTGCCTGATGTGGCCGGACCCAGGGACGATCACTGCCGTGATCTCCGGTGTGACGGATCCGACCGCCGTGGCCGATGCGTCCGCGGACAGCCTGCCGCCCTACATGGTGCCCAGCGCGCTGCACACCGTCGAGATCATGCCGGTCAACGCGAACGGGAAGGTGGACCGCACCGTGTTGCGCCGCTGGTTGGACGACCGGGCGCTCCGTCCGCAGCCTCCGGAGCCGGCAGAAGCAGCAACTCCTCCAGGCGGATGCCCATGACCATGCCCATGCCCACGCGGATGCCCCTGCGGAGCGGTCCGGACGGCTGAGGGCCGGTCTCTCCTTGGACGGGCTGATCAAACGGGTTCCTCGGACGGGCTGATCAGACGGGCTGATCGGACGGGGCCGACGTCTGGAACGTACGCCGGTATGCACCCGGGGAGACCCCGATCGCGCTGTGCAGATGGTGCCGCAGTGTGGCGCCCGTACCGAAGCCCACCCGTTCGGCGATGCGGTTCACCGGCAGGTCGCTGCTCTCGAGCAACTGCCGGGCCAGGTCGACGCGTTGCTGAGTGAGCCACTGCCCGGGGCTCAGCCCCACCTCGGCCCGGAAGCGCCGGGTGAACGTGCGGCGGCTCATACCCGCGTGCTGCGCCAGGTCGCTCAGCTGGAGGGCCTCGTGCAGCCGGTCGAGCGCCCAGGCGCGGGTCGCGGACGTCCCGGCATCCGAGCTCTGCGGCACCGGCCGCTCCACGTACTGCGCCTGACCGCCCTCCCGCTGCGGAGGGACAACGCAACGCCGTGCCACGTGATTGGCGACCGCGCTGCCGTGGTCCAGCCGGATCAGGTGCAGCAGCAGGTCGATGCCCGACGCCGCACCGGCCGACGTCAGCACGCGCCCCGCGTCCACGAACAGCACATCGCCCGCGAGCCGGACCTGGGGATACAGCCGCTGGAACCGGGCGGCGTGGTACCAGTGCGTGGCCGCGGCCTTGCCGTCCAGCAGTCCCGCCGCCGCCAGCACGTACGTGGCCAGGCAGATCCCCACGATCCGGGTGTCGGGGCCGATCCGCGCCAGGGCCTCGGCCGTACGGCGCGGCAGCGCATCCCCGTCGACGATCTCGCCGAACGTCTCGGACGCGGGGATCACCACGGTGTCCGCGTCGGCCAGCGCCGATGCGTCGCGCTCCACGGTGACGCCGAAGTCGGCGGCCGTCCGGACCGGCTTCCCGTCGAGCGAGCAGGTGATCACCTCGTAGAGCGGCCGGAGGTCGGGATCGGTGGCGGCCCCGAACAGCCGGGACGCCAGACTCAACTCGAACGGTATGACCCCGTCCAGGGCCAGGACCACGACACGATGCATGGCCCAATATTTGCACATCATGGCCTCTGGGCCACTATCGATGCAGGTCAGTGCGGTTCATTCTGAACGCATGACCAAAATGAAGGCGATCAGCCAGAACGCGTACGGCGGCCCCGAAGTCCTGCACGAGGTCGAACTCGACCGCCCGTCGCCCGGTCCGTCCGAGGTGCTCGTCCGCGTCCGCGCGGCGGGTATGAACCCGACGGACTGGAAGCACCGTCAGTTCGACGGCTTCCTCCACCGTCTCCCCCTGGTGCTCGGCTGGGACGTCTCCGGCGTCGTCGAAGCCGTGGGCATCGGCGTCACCCTCCACAAGGTGGGCGACGAGGTTTTCGGCATGCTCCCTTACCCGCACGGCGTCGGCTCGTTCGCCGAGTTCGTGGTGGCCCCGGCACGCGCGCTGGTCCGCAAGCCGAAGAACGTCGATCACGTCCAGGCGGGTGCGATCCCCCTGGCCGCCCTGACCGCCTGGCAGGTCCTCGTGGACGCCGCAAAACTGCAGCCCGGCCAGCGCGTGCTGATCCATGCCGCGGCGGGCGGCGTGGGCCACTTCGCCGTGCAGATCGCCAAGGAGCTCGGCGCGTATGTGATCGGCACCGCCAGTGCCCCCAAGCATGCGCTCCTGCGCGAGCTCGGCGCCGACGAACTGATCGACTACCGCACCGAGGACTTCACCGAGATCGCCCCGGTCGATCTCGTTCTGGACACCCTTGGCGGCGATACGGCCCTCCGCTCCCTCAACACCCTGAAGCCCGGTGGCCAGTTGATTTCCCTCGCGCCCCCGATGCTTCCCAAGGACCTTCTGGACCGGGCCGCCGCCCTGGGGGTCCGGGCCGACCCTCTTCTGGTCGAAGCCGACCAGGAGGGCATGCGCGCGATCGGCGACCTGGTCACCGCGGGCAAGCTCAAGCCCGTCATCGAGGCCACCTTCCCCCTCGACCAGGCCGCGAAGGGCCACGAACGGGGCGACACCGGCCGCGTCACCGGCAAGGTCGTCCTCACCGTCCCCTAGCGGCCAGGCCGTAGCCCTGCCTTCGGGGAGGGGCCGGACTGGGCCGACCATGGGTCCTCGCCGACCCGGGCACGGCGGGGGCGGTGCGCATCCCCGACCCGGCCAGGGGCGGTACGCGCCCTCCCTCTCCCCGCGGGGGCCGGGACGCCGGCCTGTTCCGGCAATGCCCCACCGTTGGGGTACGCGATGTCCGGCTCGCCGCCCGCGCCGGCCGAGCGTGGCCGAGTCCATGAGCAGCCGGACCGTACGGCTGCCGGACCCCCGCACTCCTGATCACCGACCGACAACTCACGTCATGGTGTCAGGCGTTGTGAGAGGCCATCTCGTGTGGCGGGTCTGCGGCGGCGGACAACGCTGCTCGACACCGGCCTTCTGGTCGAACTTGCGGCCGGGCGACGCCGCGGCCTGCTCAGGGTGCGGAGGGGGAATCAGGGGCATCTCCCGGGCCGACGCCGGTTCGTGACGGTCATGGAATTCGACACGCCGCCGGGCGATTATGCAATATTTCGCATTAACCTTTGATAACTGTACGGAGCTGGACAATCGCAGACCGCATCCGATCGATCTACCGGAGATGAAATGCGCAAGTTTCGTAAGGCTGCCGTCGTGGTCGCCGCGCTCGGCGGCGTCGGCCTCCTTGGTGCCGGCACCGCATACGCCCACGGAGGGACGGGCGGTGAGACATGGAGCGTCTGGTCGGGCAGCTCGTGCCGCTTGCATGGTCTGGGTGCTGACGTCCTCGGCGAGGTCGGGGTCGTCAACGGCGCGCAGCTCACCACGATGGGCGCGTCCATGGGGTGCAACAACACCGTCGGCAAGTAAGAGGCCGCCTCGTGTGGGGAGCCAATAGCCTCGCAGCGTGGTGATGGTCGAGCGTCTGGTGTCGGCCGGGTGCTCCTGTGCCACCAAGACGCCAGCGGTCTTGCGGCCCGACTGCGGGATGGGGTGGGCGCCCGCGTCCGGGCGCTACCGAAGAGCAGAAAAATGGGCCCCGGCGCCGGACCTGTGACCGGCCGCCGGGACCCATTTCCGTTTATCCGTTACTCGCCGACGCTGTTGTTGCATCCCATGGACGAGCCCATCGTGGTGGACTGCACGCCGGGGCTGCCCAGGCCGCCGCCCAGGTTGCCCGCCAGGCCGTTCGCGACGCCGACCTCGCCGAGCACATCGACGTTCGTGTCTTCCGATCTACATGAGGTGCCCTGGCTGATGACGATCTTGTCGCCGCCCTTCGACTTGCCGTGGTCGCCGCCGCTCGACTTGTCGTAGCTGGAGTCGCTGCCCTTCGACTTGCCGTAGCTGGACTCGTTGCCGGTCGACTTCTCCTGGCGGTAGTCGCCGCCCGTTCCGCTGCCGGCGTAGGCGGTACCGGCGCCCAGGAGGCCGACGCTGCCGAGGACGGCGACCACGACGGCAGCCTTGCGAAGCGTGTACATGTCTTCTCCGTTGATTGAATGGATGTGATCTGTAGCAGATCAACTTCATACAGTTACGGGAGGGTAATATTGAAAGCTCTGACAACCAATCAGCGACGCGCCGAATCCCCGCCCCAACGCGCATGCCTGGAATTGGCGTCGAGCAGCGTCATCTACTCCCGGACATCTGTCATATGAGATTATTTGCGGTCATGGCCTGCATCAATCAGGTACCCGTGCATACGCCTGGCCGTCGGCTTTGTTCCCCCTCGCGGCGGAGTGGTGTCCGACCTGAAGAGGATGTGACGGATTCACCGAGATCGGCATTGTGGGTGGCTGTAGAGGGCCACTGGCCGACAGTTATGGGGCCCGGCAGGCGCCCCGAAATCCAGGGAGAAACACCGTGCATGGGAAAACGGGGAACTTCAGGACGGCAGGGACGGCCGTGACGCTCGCGCTGACCGCTGCCACCTTTGTCATTCCTCTCGCTTCGGCCCAGCCCGCCGCTGCCGCATCGGAATGCAAGGGCAGGATTGACTACGCCAATTCACGAAACCATTACGCCATGCAGTCCAGCAAGCGAGGCAATACGGACGAGGCCGCGAGGTACAACCACGCCACCGTCAAGGGGATCGGTCCCGCCGTGCCCGCCTGTCGGAACGCACACAACCGGGAGCGGGTCAGGGATCTCCTGAAGCAGTCCGAGGACTGCGCCAAGCGGGCTTTGGGTGCCAATCGGCACGGAGACAAGCGCAGGGGCCGCGAGTTCGAGGAGATGGTGAAGATGCGCCTCGATGAGGCGCTCTACAAGGCCTGACGCCACCTGTTCCGGACGGCTCGCTGCCCCTGCGGGGACACCACACTGCCCCTTGATGAGCGGCGGGCCGTCTCGCCTTACCCGCCCTGCGCCGCCGCCACCCCCGTCACGTGACTCATCGGTGCTCGGTGCCCGTCAGGGATTCGGGGTGGCGAATACCGTCCCGAGGCTCCTGAGCCGGGGCCCGCCGGCGGAGGCGGGGAAGCCGGTGGCGCGGCCGGAGCGGGGACGGTCCGCGTCGGGGAGGAAGGCGGTGAGCGGCGGCCCGGAGAGTGCAGCCGCGTCAGGGCATGCCCCGAACTTTCCTCGGCGCTCCTGCCCCTGCTCAGGGTCAGGCGGAAGCCCAGGTCGCTGAACTCCTTCAGCCAAGCCCGCAGTTCCGTCCCCGCGTTCGCCGTCATGTCGGCCATCGATCACAGCGCCGGCACTCTCGTATCCATATACCCCCAGGGGGTATATGATGCCGTCAATGGCACTGCGCGGCAGGGCAGTTCGGCTGCCTGGCGACCCGAGGAGAGCACCATGAAGAGCACGCTGAAGATCACCGCCTACACCGCAGCGCTCGCCGCGTCCTTCGCCGCCGCTTACGGGGTGGGAAGCACCGTCGCCCCCGCCCCCGTCGCCGCCGACGCACCGGCCGCCCATGCCGGGCATGGGGCCAACCACGGCGACACACCAGGCGGCGGAGGCGAGCGCCATGCTGGCGGGGGAGGGGCGGCGGGCGGTCATGGCGCACCCGCCGGCGGACTCGAGATCTCCGAGGGCGGCTACACCCTCGACCTCCAGACGCTCCGTATTGCAGCGGACCGCACGAGTGAACTGCGCTTCGCCATCCGCGATCGCGCGGGCCGGCAGGTCACCTCCTACCAGCGCGAGCACGACAAGGAGCTCCATCTGATCCTCGCCTCCCGGGACTTGCGCACCTTCCGGCACCTGCACCCCACTCGGGCCGCCGATGGCACCTGGAGCATTCCGGCCACTCTCCCCGAGGCCGGTGCCTACCGGCTCTTCGCCGACTTCACCCCCGCCGGCAAGGGCGCCAACAACCTCACCCTGGGGGCGGACCTCGCCGTCTCCGGCGACTACCGGCCCGCCCCGCTCCCCGCCACCTCCGCCGTCGCGGAGGTCGACGGCTACACCGTCACCCTCGACGGCCGACTGCGCCCCGGGACTCCGGGCGCGCTGACGGTGAAGGTCACCAAGGACGGCCGTCCGGTCACCGACCTCGACCCGTACCTCGGTGCGTACGGCCACCTGGTCGCCCTGCGCTCAGGCGACCTGGCCTACTTGCACGTCCACCCCAACGGCGAGCCCGGTGACGGGGAAACCAAGTCCGGACCCGAGATCTCCTTCACGGCCACGGCCCCGAGCGCCGGTGCCTATCGCCTCTTCCTGGACTTCCGGCACAAGGGCACGGTCCGCACCGCCGCCTTCACGGTGCGGGCGGACGGCGGCGGAGATGCAGGCAAGGGGGCGGAGCCCGAAGCGACCCCTGGGCACCAGCACTGAGGTGAGGGGAGGCCGGTGCCGGTGTGGTGGCGCTGATCCTGCCGCGTACCGAGGCCCCGTGCTGGAGACGGTGAGGGTGCTGGTCACCCGTACGCGGCAGACGTCCTCGCCGAGGACGCGCACACCTCCGGCGTCACCACGGTCATCGCCGCCGAGACCGGTCAACTCCAGTGCCTGTTCGCGGGCCACCGCACCAGCGACGCCACCCGTCGTCGCCTGCAGCGCTCGCTCGACCTCGAAGACAACGGACTCGGCTCCGACGCCCCCAGACTGACGCCTCTTCGTCTCTCTTTGCCGTCAGCCGGTGAAGCGTCGGACGTAGCGCTTCTGCCAGGGGGTCTCGACGGCGCGGGGGTCATAGTTCCGGCGCACGAAGTCCACCGCCCGGTCGGCGGGTACGCCGTCCAGAACAGCGAGGCAGGCCAGGGCCGTTCCGGTTCGGCCGCGGCCGCCGGCGCAGGCGATCTCCACACGTTCGGCGTCGGCGCGGGCCCATGCCTCGCCGAGGACGGCTTGGGCCTCCGTGTGACTGCTGGGCAGCTTGAAGTCCGGCCAGCGCAGCCACCGGACTTCCCAGGGTGACGGGGGCGGCGGCTTGCCGAGCAGATACACGGCGCAGGCGGGCACCGGACCGTCCACAGGTCCTCGCGCAGATTCCCCGGAACCGCCCGCACGGCAGCCCCCAGCCGGCGGGGTGCGCGGCCGGCCCCCGCGCCATCTCCCCCCGTTTCATAAGCGCCACCTTAGGCACGCCCCGCCATCTCCGAACGAGCGGGCGGACCTTGCCGGCCTTGTAGACCCTTCCGTACGACCCGGCTGTGCTGCCGCGCCCGTCGCTGTTCGTACGGATGGAACGCGGCCCAGCAGATGACGAGCGCCGCGGCGAAGACCGGCAGCCAGGCCAGCCGGACGAGTACCCAGCCGGGGCCGTCGGGGACGGTGTGCAGGCCCGGCAGCGGAACGCCCGTGAGCAGGCCGACGGCCGTCACGGCCATCATCGCGGTCTGGTGCCACAGGAAGAGGGTCATCGCGGAGAGGTTCAGCAGTGCCACTGCGGCCCAGGCGGCCGGGCGTTGGAGAAGGCGGCGCAGCGGGCCGAGGAGGAGCAGGGCCGCGCCGCACTGGGCGAGGCCGAAGGTGACGGCGGCCAGCGTGGGCGGATTGAGGTTGGAGATCGCGGCGCCGGGGACGCCGACCATGGAGGCGGGGTAGCCGGCGAAGAGGACCAGGAGGGCGGTGGCGGCGGCGCCCCCGAGCAGCAGTACCCAGCCGGTCGTACGGTCCCGCAGCCCGCCCCGTGCCCAGGCCGCGCCCAGGCAGTACGGCACCAGCCAGCCCGCCGCCACATTGATCCAGCCGAGCCAGGCCGGGCCGTCGAGGCCGAAGCGGACCAGGTCGATGTGCAGGACGAGGGCGAGGGGCCAGAGGGGGTGCAGCCTGGCCACCAGGGGGGTTGCCGCGGTCAGTCCGGCGAAGACCAGAAGGAACCAGAGGGGCGAGAGCACCAGCTTGAGGAGGGTGTGCAGGGTTTCGGGGCCCACCCCGGAGGCGAGCATCCCGGCCGCCGCCACGACCCACACCACCAGTACGGCGGCGACCGGCCGGAACAGCCGGGCCAGCCGCGTGCCGAGCCACCGACCGTACGTCGCACCACCCGCGCGGGCCGCGGCGTAACTCTTCGCGCCCACCTGCCCGCCCACCAGGAAGAACACGGCGAGGCTCTGCAACACCCAGGTCACCGGGGTGAGTTGGGGCAGGGACTGCAGCGGGCTGGCGGCGCGCACCGTGCCGCTGTCGGAGATCAGGGCGGTCACCAGCCAGTGGCCGAGCATCACGCCCAGGATGGCGAGGGCGCGCAGGGCATCGACGGCCCGGTCGCGGTGGGGCGGGGTCGCGGCGTCGATACGGCGGACGAGGTCACGCATGACGGCCTCCGGAGGGCGTGGCTCCGGACGCGATCCGGGCGATGTTCGTCAGGGAGAGGGAACCGGGAGTGAGGTAGTGGCTGTGGTCGGTGTCCCCCGCGTCGAAGATCCGGGCGCCGAAGTCCTCTGCCATCGGGTCGGTCCCGAATCCGACGGTGACGGAGGGGAGGTGCAGGCGTCCGTGCGGTATGTCGGCCACCCAGTCCTGGGTGCCGCGGCCCGCCCAGACGGTGGCCCTGGTGTGCAACTGGCCGACGGTGTCGGCGCCGGTGCCGGGGCTGCCGTAGAGGACGAGGTCGGCGACCCGCAGGCCCGAGACGGCGCGGCCGCAGACGACCGAGCCGTAGGAGTGGCAGACGAGGGAGATGCGGGGGGCGGCGGTCGGCCTGGATCCGCTCGACGCCCCGTCGCGTATCGCCTTGCTCAACTCAGCTATGAATGAACGGAGTTGAGGGGCAGCCTCCTCGGCCGACCTCGGCGTCAGTACCGCGGGGCTCACCGTGGCCGGCGTCCGGTAGCCGAGCCAGGCGATGACGGCGGACCGGCCGCCCATCTCGTGCTGGAGCGCCACGGCACCGGCCCGGAAGCGCTCGTACGTATCGAGGCTGGTGTCCGAGCCCGGCACCAGTACGGCGATCCGCCCGGCGTGCGCCAGGTCCCCGAAGACCTCAGCGGTGCGGCCGCCGTCCCGGCCGTCGAAGGAGAGGAAGTGGCGCGCCGGGCCGGCCATCGTGCGCAGCGCGTCGGCCCGCCTGTGGTCACCGTGACCGGCGGCCATCCGTTCGGCCGCCCGGATGCCGGCGCGGCCCACGGCATAGCGTGCGTCGAGGGCCGCGGGGGTGGCGCTCAGCGGGCCCAGGGCAGCGGGGACGGGCGCCGGGACGGCCGCGGGGCGGGCCGCACCCGACACCGGCACTGCCACCGAAGCGGCGACCAGCGCGGCGAGCAGGGTGCGGCGCAGGCGGCTGCTGCGCGGACGGGATGCCATGGAGAGTGGCCCTTCTGTCCGTACCGGATGTCATGTGTGCGTGCGGTACGGAAGGTATGAAGCGGGCCTCATGGTTGGCGTCACACCAGGGGGTGCACTTGCGGGGTAGCTCTGGAGTACTACGGGTAGGGGGGTGCGGGACCCGCCCGGCCCGGAGTGCTCAGGGCCCGGCCCGGAGTGCTCAGCCGCGGATCAGGTCCGCGCACTTCTCCCCGATCATCATCGTCGTGACGCAGGGATTCACCGCCGGCAGGAACGGCATCGCCGAGCCGTCGGCCACCCGCAGCCCGGTGACGCCCTTGACGCGCAGCTGTGGGTCCAGCGGGGCGGCCGGGTCGTCGTCGGCCCCCATCCGGACCGTACAGGCGGGGTGGTAGACGGTGTTGTGGGTGGTGCGGATGTAGTCGAGGAGGTCGGCGTCGGAGCGGGCGGCGGGGCCGGGGGCGAGTTCGGTGCCGGCCCAGCTCGCCATGGGGGACTGGGAGATGATCTCGCGGGCCAGGCGCAGGCCGTAGGTCATGACGCGTACGTCGTGCTCATGGGTGAAGTAGCGCGGGTCGACCTTGGGCTTGTCGCGGAAGTCGCGGGTGCGCAGCCGTACGGTCCCCAGGGAGCGGGCGCGGGTGACGTTGGGGGTCAGACAGAAGGCGTTCTCGGAGGTGGGGTAGCCGCGGCGGTAGGTGTTCATGTCGAAGGGCACCGAACCGTAGTGGAACATCAGGTCCGGCCGGTCCAGCCCGGGTTCCGTATTGGCGAAGATGCCGATTTCCCACCACTGGGTGGAGGTCGTGACCATGGGCTGCTTGGCCTCCCACATGATCACGCCCTCCGGGTGGTCCTGGAGGTTTTCGCCCACACCGGGGGAGTCGACGAGGGGTTCGATCCCGGTGGCGCGGAGGTGGGCGGCGGGCCCGATGCCCGAGAGCATCAGCAGCTTCGGAGTGTCGATGGCGCCGCAGGAGACGATGACCTCGCGGCGGGCGTTGACGGTGCGGGTGTGGATCAGGTCGGGGGAGAGGTAGTCGACGCCTGTACAGCGCAGGGAGGGGTCGAACCGGAGGCGTCTGGCCTGGACGCCGGTGCGGACGTCGAGGTTGCGGCGCTTGCCCATGACGGGGTGCAGGTAGGAGACCGAGGCGGAGGAACGGGTCCCGTCGGGCCGGCAGTTGATCTGGAACCAGTTCGCGCCGCGTACGACGGTGGTGCCGGAATTGAACGGGGTGGTGGGGATGCCGGCCGCCGCGCAGGCCTCCAGGAGGGCGACACCGCAGGGGTCGTTGGGCGGCACGCTCCGCAGGGTGACCGGGCCGCTGCGGCCGTGGTGGCCACCGGGCGCGTCGTTGGTCTCCAGACGCTGGTAGAGCGGGAAGCACTCGGCCGCGCTCCAGCCCGTACAGCCCAGCGCGGCCCACTCGTCGAGGTCCTCGGCCGGGGCCCAGAACGCGATACAGGAGTTGTGGGACGAGCAGCCGCCCAGCACCTTGGCGCGGGCATGCCGCATGAAGCTGTTGCCGTTCTCCTGCGGTTCGACGGGATAGTCCCAGTCGTAGCCCGACTCCAGCAGGGCCATCCACTGGTCGAGGCGGAGGATATGGGGGTCGTCGACGTCGGAGGGCCCGGCCTCCAGTAGGCAGACACTGGCGCCCGGATCCTCGCTGAGCCGCGCGGCCACGACCGCGCCGGCCGTACCGCCGCCGACCACGACATAGTCGAACGCATCCACCTGGGGCTCTTCGGGCATGGCGGCGTCCTCCGGATCAGGGGTTGGGGGGCGGGGGGCTGTCCGGCGTCTGTGCTGCGTGCGCGGCCAGCACTCCGGTGTGCTTGCGCTGGACGAACCAGTAGTACGCGAAGCCACCGAGCCCCACGATGCCGATGAACAGGAAGGCTCCCCAGCGCAGATACCAGTGCTGCGGGCCGGTCGCGTTGTAGACCGCGGCGCGCGGCCAGGCGAGGTTGAGGGACATGGCGGCGCCCCAGAGCACGGCGACGACATTCACCGGGAGGCCGAACTTCCCCAGCGAGAACCGTCCTTCGAGCGGCTTCCATCTCCCGCGCAGCCGCTGGATCAGCATCGGCAGGGTGACCAGCAGATACGCCAGATAGATCATGATGATCGCGATGCTGGTGATCACGGAGAAGATCTGCGGCTGATTGACGTTGATGACAAGGATGGCGACCGCCACCAGACCGATGATGACGGCCGGCAGCACCGGAGTCTGGAACCGCGGGCTGACCTTGGCGAGCTGCGACGACGCGGGCAGGTTGTTGTCCCGGGCCATGGCATACGCCAGCCGGATGCTGGCCGTGTGCACCGCCAGCTCGCACACCGTGATCGCAACGACCACACACCACAGCACGATCTGCCCGATGGTCGAGCCGAGAGTGGAGAGCACGACGTACTGCAGGCCGTCCACGGACAGCTCCTTGGCGTGCAGATCGGGCACCGCCAGCAGCGCGAACAGCAGAATCAGCCCGCCGATGAGGAACGACGCCACCAGGGCGCGCAGAATCGCGCGGGGCGCGTTGCGGCCCGGGTCCTTGGACTCCTCGCCGAGCGACGAGGCCGTATCGAAGCCGTACATCACATACGCCGAGGCCAGCGACGCCGTCAGGAACGCGCCGAGGTACCCCAGATCCTGGCCGGCGCCCAGGCCGAAGGTCTCGGTCACCGCGCTGGGGCCGCGGGTGACATGGGCGGCGAGCAGGATGATCAGCACGATGGCGGCGATCAGCTCGATCGCCACACCCGCCGAGTTGATCCGCGCCATCAGCTTCACACCGAAGGCGTTGACCAGCGTGGTGAAGGCGACCAGTACGGTGCCGAGCAGTACCGCGTTGGCGGCCGCGTCGGTCTTCCCCGTGCCGTCGCCGACGAACTGGAACCACGACGAGATCTGCGGCAGCGTCACCTGATACGCCAGGGCCACGGCCGACAGCGACACCATGCTGGCCGTCAGCATCATCCAGCCGCCCAGCCAGCCGACATGGGGGCCGCCCAGCTGCTTCGCCCAGTTGTAGATCGAACCCGCCACCGGATACCGGGCGGCGAGCTCACAGAAGCACAGCGCCACCATCAGCTGACCGACGAAGACCATCGGCCACGACCACCAGTACGCCGGGCCGCCGTTGCTCACCCCGAAGTAGAACAGCTGGAAGGTGCCGGTGAGGATGGAGATATAGCTGATCCCGGCGGCAAAGGTATGGAAGTTGCCCAGGGTGCGCTTGAGTTCGGGCTTGTAGCCGAGTTCCGCCAGCGACTCGTCGTCGTGCGACCCGGCGGCCCCGTGCGAACCGTCGGTCACTCGAACCACCTCTGCGGACGCGGCGCCGTATTACGCCAGACGTGCTTGGCCTCCTGATACTCCCCCAGCCCCGCCGGCCCCAGCTCCCGCCCCACACCGGACTGCTTCATCCCGCCCCACTCCGCCTGCGGCACATACGGATGGAAGTCGTTGATCCACACCGTCCCCGCCCGCATCCGCGCCGCCACCCGGTGCGCCCGCTCGCTGTCCTGCGTCCACACCGCCCCGGCCAGGCCGTACACCGTGTCATTGGCCAGCGACACCGCCTCGTCCTCGTCCCGGAACCGTTCCACCGTCAGCACCGGACCGAACGACTCGTCCCGCACGACGGACATGTCCGGGGTGCACTCGTCCAGCACCGTCGGCAGGTAGTAGAAGCCGTCCGCGAGCGCCGGATCGTCCGGCGCCGAGCCGCCGCAGAGCAGTACCGCACCCTCGTCGAGCCCCGCCGCCACATACGCCTCCACCTTCGCGCGATGCGCGGCGGAGATCAGCGGTCCCGTCCGGGCGTCCTCGTCGAACGGCCCGCCGAGCCGGATCCGCTGCGCACGGGAGACCAGCTCATCGACGAACGCATCGTGCAGGGAGTCCTGCACGAGCAGCCGGGCGCCCGCCGAACAGACCTGCCCCGAGTGCAGAAAGACCGCCATCAGCGCGTAGTCGATGGCGGTGTCGAAATCCGCGTCGGCGAAGACGATGTTCGGGTTCTTGCCGCCCAGCTCCAGGGCGATCTTCTTCACCGTGGGCGCGGCCGCCGCCATGATCCGGCGCCCGGTCACCAGCCCTCCGGTGAACGACACCATGTCCACCCGCGGATCCTCCGTCAGCGGCCCTCCGACCAGAGCACCGGTGCCCAGCACCAGATTGGCCGCCCCGTCCGGCAGCCCCGCCTCGGCCAGCAGCCGCATCAGATGAATCGCCGTGTGCGGGGTCAGCTCACTCGGCTTCAGCACGAAGGTATTGCCGGTGACCAGCGCGGGAGCGACCTTCCAGGCCGTCTGGAGCAGCGGATAGTTCCACGGGGTGATCAGCGCACAGACACCCACCGGCTCATGCCGCACCGTGCTGTCCGCCTCCGCCACCCCCGTATCGACGACCCGGTCCGTACCGCCCGCCGCGCCGAGATTGCCGAAGTAACGGAAACAGTTGGCGATGTCGTCCATGTCGTATGCGCTCTCGACCAGCCGCTTCCCCGTGTCCAGGGACTCTTCCTTGGCCAGCGCATCCTTGTCGCGCTCCAGCAGCTCCGCGACCCGCAGTACCAGCCGGCCCCGCTCGGCGGCCGGAGTCCGCGGCCAGGGCCCGTCGTCAAAGGCCAGCCGGGCGGCGCCGACCGCCGCGGCCGCATCCTTCGGCCCGCCCTCATCGACCGTCGCGACCAGCCTGCCGTCCGCCGGACAGCGGATCTCCCGCACCTGCCCGTCGGCCGCTGCGGTCCACTGACCGCCGATGAACAGCTCCGGCATGGGCATGCCTCCGGTCTCGGTCGCGTACGGTGGCGAACTCTGCACCGAGGGTAAGGCGGGTGCCGTTCGTTCGCACGGCACGCGGGGCCGGGAGCGTGGACCCGGCGCCCGGGGCGCGACAATCAGGTCATGCCAGCCCAGGAGCATCAGCGCCGCCCCATCGGCCCCGCCCGCTACCCCGTCCCCGACGCCGCGACCTACCTGGCGGGCGGCTGGCGCATCGCGCGCACCGTCCGGGACCTGTGCACCGGTGCCGAGGGCAGCTTCCACGGCACGGCCCAGTTCCGGCCCGACGCGGCCGGCGCCGGACTGCTGCACATCGAGGAGGGCGAGCTGACCTGGGCCGGAACCGTCCACCCGGCGAGCCGCACACTGCGCCTGCGGCCCCTGCCGGACGGCACCGCCCGGATCACCTTCGCCGACGGCCGCCCCTTCCACGACCTCGACCTGCGCACCGGCCGCTGGACCGCCGTACACCCCTGCGCCGACGACCGCTACGAGGGAATCTTCACCGTCATCGCGGCGGACGAATGGCACCTGGAATGGCGTGTCGGCGGCCCGGCGAAGGAGCAGCTGCTGCGGTCCGTGTACCGGCGCGCCCCCGTCACCCCTTGACCGCCCGCACGGCGAACAACAACGGAACGATCGGCTCCGACTCCGGCAGCCGCCACCATCCGTTCCCGGCCGGCACCATCGCCTCGAACCGCTTCCACGGCAGCAGCTCGGTCTCCCGCACCAGCTCGACCCGCAGACCGGCGGCGACGACGGCGGAGACGACCTCGCCGAGGCCGTGCCGCCACTCGTAGCTGGTCGTCGCGCCCTGCACCGGCGGGCCATCGGTATACGTGTGCGGCGAATCGCTCCGGATGGGCCCGCGGCCCGCCAAATAGTCGTGCCGGAGCACGAGCCGATCACCTTCCGGGCCGGGCGTCGGCCCCAGGGCGTTGAGCAACGGATGGAACTCCACCAGGTAGAACGTGCCACCCGGCCGCAGCAACGAGGCAACCGTCTGGGCCCAGGCCGCCAGATCCGGCAGATAGCACAGCGCCCCCTTGCCCGTGTAGACGACGTCGAAGCGCCGGCCGCCAAGTGCCCGTACGGCGTCATGCACATCGGACTCGACGAACTCCACCTCCCGGCCCGCCTCCGCCGCCAGACGCCGCGCCTGCGCAACGGACGCCGCGGAGAAATCCAGCCCCACCGTGTGCGCCGCGCCCCGCTCCGCGAAGGCCGCCGTCTCAGTGCCCAGATGACACTGCAGATGCAGCACCTCCCGCCCCGCCAGACCGCCCAGATCCGCCCACTCGAACGGCGCGAACCAGTCCTCCGCCGTCCGCGTACCGTCCACCCCGTAGAACTCGCTGGCCACATGGACGGGGGTACGGGCATCCCAGTTCGCCCGATTGGCCCGCACCATCTCCTCGACGGTCCCCGCCACACCCGCCCCGTACATCGGATCGCTCTGCTCAGTGGTCATCCGCCCCTCCTACCCACCTCCGAACGCCACCCGAACGCCCCGTCCGATTTCCGCCAGCGCCGCATCGCCGGCATGCCGCACAGTGGAAGGGTGATGAGCGATGGCAGCAAATACGAGGCGGTGTGCAGCCGCGACGCGCGGTTCGACGGAGACTTCTTCTTCGCCGTCACCACAACCGGGATCTACTGCCGGCCGAGCTGCCCGGCCACCACCCCCAAACAGAAGAACGTCCGCTTCTTCCCCACCGCCGCCGCGGCCCAGGGCTCCGGCTTCCGGGCCTGCCGCCGCTGCCGCCCCGACGCGGTACCCGGCTCCGCCGAGTGGAACGTACGCGCCGACATGGTCGGCCGCGCCATGCGGCTCATCGGCGACGGCGTCGTCGACCGCGAAGGCGTCGCCGGCCTCGCCCAGCGGCTCGGCTACAGCGCCCGCCAGGTACAACGCCAGCTGAACGCCGAACTCGGCGCCGGCCCGGTGGCACTCGCCCGCGCCCAGCGCTCCCACACCGCGCGGATACTGCTCCAGACCACCCCGCTGCCCATCGCCGAAATCGCCTTCGCCTCCGGATTCGCCAGCGTCCGGCAGTTCAACGACACCATCCGCGAGATCTACGCCCTCACCCCCACCGGGCTGCGCGCCGCCCGGCCCGGCAAGACCGCCCGGTTCGGCCCGGTGGCACAGCAGGCCGGCGCCGGCGGCATAGCGCTGCGGCTCGCCTTCCGCGGACCGTACGCCGCCGCCGAAGTCTTCAACTACCTCGAACGCCGCGCACTGACCGGCATCGAGGAGACCATCGGCGAGCCCGGCGCCCGCACCTACCGCCGCACCCTGCGGCTGCCCAACGGCTCCGGGATCGCCGAGGTCGACGAGCGGCCGGGCGGCGGATCCGACGGGAACGGCGGCGGCTGGCTGGAATGCAGGCTGCACCTGAGCGAACTGCGCGACCTGACCACCGCCACCCAGCGGATGCGCCGCCTCCTCGACCTCGACGCCGACCCGTACGCCGTGGCCGACCACCTCAGCCAGGACCCGCTGCTCGCCACACTCGTGGCGCAGCGCCGCGGACTGCGCTCCCCGGGCACCTGCGACGGCCATGAACTCGCCGTGCGCGCCGTGCTCGGCCAGCAGGTATCGGTCCCCGCCGGCCGCAAACTCGGCAGCGCCGTCGTCGCCGCCCACGGCGAACCCCTCGCCGAACCCAGCGGCGGCCTGACCCACCTCTTCCCCGCCACCGACGACCTCGCCGAGGCCTCCCTGACGCAACTCGGCATGCCCGACTCCCGCCGCGCCACCCTGCGCACACTGGCCGCCGCCCTCGCCGACGGCACCGTACCGCTGGACGCCGGAGCCGACCGCGACCAGGCCGAGAAGGAGCTGCTGAACCTCCGCGGCATCGGCCCCTGGACCGCCGGCTACATCCGGATGCGCGCCCTCGGCGACCCGGACGTACTGCTGGAGGGCGACGTCGCGGTCCTCGCCGGCATGCGCAACTCCGGTGCACGGATGGCCGATTCGGACGACTGGCGCCCCTGGCGCTCCTACGCCATGCACCACTTCTGGAACGCCAGGGCCCAGCCCCCGGCGCGCGCCGCCTGATCGCCGTCCGGACGTCACCCGCAGCGGAAATGCGACGTCCGAATTCCGCCAGCGAAACACCGTGCGAGGCAACAGGATGGACGTATCGACGCGGACATGAGCGCCGAAGCGAACCCACCACCCGAAAGCAGAACCCCGAACAATCGAGAGGAACGGACCGATGACGGTCTACACCACCATCGACAGCCCCCTGGGCGAACTCCTGCTGGTCGGTGAGGAGTCCGGCACCGCCGCCGGCGGCACCGCGCTCGCCTCGCTGTCCCTCCCCGGTCAGAAGGGCGGCGCCACCGTCCAGGACGGCTGGACCGAGGACGCGGCCGCCTTCACGGAGATCGCCGCCCAGCTCGCCGCGTACTTCGCGGGCGAGCGCACCCGCTTCGACATCGAGTACGTCACCGGTGGCTCCGACTTCCAGCGGCGCGTCTGGACCGCCCTGGACGGTATCCCGTACGGCAAGACCTTCAGCTATGGCGAAATCGCCGCGCAGATCGGCGCCTCGCGGGCCGCGGTACGCGCGGTCGGCACCGCCATCGGCCGCAACCCGCTGCTTGTCGTCCGCCCCTGCCACCGCGTGATCGGCGCCAACGGCTCGCTCACCGGCTACGCCGGCGGACTCGAGCGCAAAGAGCAGCTCCTGCAGCTCGAAGGCATCACCCCGGCGGCCTGACCGCACCCCTTCCCGGAGACCCACATGACCCCCAAGCCCCACGTGGCCGGCAAGAACGCCACCGCCCAGGCCACCCGACACGTCGATGCGGCCGACTGGGACGCCCTGGCTGCGGAGCTGGACACTTACGGCGGCGCCCTCACCCCGCAGCTCCTCACCCCGGCCCAGTGCGCCGACATCGCCGCACTGTACGAGAAGGAGGAGCTGTTCCGGACCACCATCGACATGGCCCGTTACCGCTTCGGCTCCGGCCAGTACCGCTACTTCCACCACGAACTCCCGGAGCCGGTTGCCGCACTGCGCAGGGCCTTCTACCCCCATCTGCTCACCATCGCCCGCGACTGGGCCGTCCGGCTCCGCCGCCCGGCCCCGTGGCCGGACACCCTGGACGAGTGGCTGGCCATGTGCCATGAGGCGGGCCAGGACCGCTCCGCCCAGATCCTGCTCCGCTACGGGACGGGCGACTGGAACGCCCTGCACCGCGATGTCGTCGGCGACATGCTCTTCCCGCTCCAGGTCGTCATCGGCCTGGACGAGCACGGCACGGACTACACCGGCGGCGAGTTTCTCCTCGTCGAACAGCGCCCACGGGCGCAGTCACGCGGCACCACCAACGTCCTCCAACAGGGCCACGGCCTCATCTTCACCACCCGGGACCGCCCGGTGGCCACCAAACGCGGCTGGTCGGCCGGCGCCATGCGGCACGGCGTCAGCACCGTCCGCTCGGGCCGCCGCCACGCCCTCGGGCTGGTCTTCCACGATGCCGCCTGATGAACACCCACGTACCGGCCGACGGGCCCACTGACATCCGGCTGATCGACGCGCCCGCTTCCCCGCTCATCGGCGCCGCGGACCTGGCCGAGTCCCTCGCCGAGTACGGCGACCTGCCCCGGCCCGCCCCCCACACCCAGGCCGAACTCGCCGCCCTCATCGGCCTGTTGGCCCGCCCCAAGGCCCGCGTCGAGACCGTCACCGTCGGCCACAGCCGTGATCCCGCCTCCCGCGCGGCCGCCGAGGCCTTCACCGCCGCCTGGCAGGCCCGCGGCGGTACGGTCCTCGCCGTCGTCGACTGGCCCGAGTCGGCCGCCTCCTGGCTGCGCCCGGCCAAGCGCCTGACGGCCGAACAGCCTGACGCCTGGGTCATCGCCGCCGCCCCGCTCGGCTTCGCCCAACTTGCCCGCCGCCTGCGGCACAGCACCGACTGGGACCCGGCCCGCACCGTGGCCTTCGCCGCCCTCCAGGACTCCCGGCTGCCCGCCCTGACCGGCCCGGACACGCTCCACGGCCTGCGCGGCGCGTCCACCGGAGGCGGCACCTGGGAGGTGAACCACCGCTGGGTCACCGCCCGTCCGCCCGCCGCGGCAGACGGGTAGCGGCGGCTGCGGTGTGGTGGGGGTGGGGCGGATGCGGCGGAGGGAACGGGCGTTATTCGCACGTCTGTTGTCTGCAACAGTCGGCGTCCGATGGGTATGTTGGACGGCGCACGGCGTAGTCGTTCCCTCACAGATACGACACGGATCCGGCGCGGATCCGGTGTGGATCCGCTAGGGACGGTGCGTCGGTGCCGTATGGCTGGTGGCTGTCGAAGCGACGGGAAAGTGTGGAATGAGCCAAGAAACGCAACCGCAGTCCAGTGCCGTCGATGTCAGCATCCCGAGTGTGGCGCGCATGTACGACTACTACCTCGGCGGCAAGGACAACTACGCCGTCGACCGCGAGGCGTGCGACAAGCTGAGCGAGGTCGTGCCGAGCACTCAGGTGCTGGCGATCAACAACCGGCGCTTTCTGCGGCGGGCGGTGCGCTGGCTGGCCCGCGAGCACGGTATCCGGCAGTTCATCGACCATGGATCCGGCCT
Organism: Streptomyces sp. NPDC048483; assembly: GCF_040651455.1. Classification (NCBI taxonomy): domain Bacteria; kingdom Bacillati; phylum Actinomycetota; class Actinomycetes; order Kitasatosporales; family Streptomycetaceae; genus Streptomyces; species Streptomyces sp. NPDC048483. The sequence goes on along the minus strand of NZ_JBEZJZ010000054.1, from coordinate 20,149 downwards.
GCCGACCCAGGACAACGTCCACCAGGTCGCGCAGCAGATCGACCCTCAGTCGCGCGTGGTGTACGTCGACAACGACCCCATCGTGCTGGCGCACGGCCGCGCCCTGCTGGAGGAGAACGCCAACACCGCCGTCATCCAGGCGGACATGCGGGATACAGACGGCATCTTCAGCAGCCCGGAGGTGAAGCGGCTGATCGATTTCGACCAGCCGGTCGCCGCGCTGTTCGTCTCCGTACTGCACTGCATCCCGGACTCCGCCGATCCGGGCGGCCTGGTCAAGCGGGTCGCCGACCGGCTGGCGCCCGGCAGCTTCCTGGTGGTGTGCCAGTTGGTCAGCGAGGACGCCGCGACGCGTGACTTCGTCACGGAGTTCATGGACAAGAGCACCCATGGCCAGTGGGGCCGGGTGCGGCAGGCGCACGAGCTGGCGGCGTTCCTGGACGGGCTGGAGATCCAGGAGCCCGGACTGGTGGAGGTCTCCACCTGGAAGCCGGACGCGGATCTCGGACCCAAGCAACTCACCATGGAGTGGATCGAGTTCGGGGGAGTGGCCCGTAAGAGGTAGGGGAGCCACGGCGGAACCGGAGAACGCAGGAAGACCAGGGAAAACGGAGGCGGGGACCCGGCCGGGGCCCTGCCTCCGTCAGCTTTCCTGCGTCATCAGACGGTCGAGGAGCGCCAGTGACGCCCGCGGCGACTCGGACTGGGCGCTGAGGCGGTCCATCACGGCGAGATAGTGATCGACGTCGTCGCGCTTGTCCAGATACAGCGCGCTGGTCAGCTGCTCCAGATACACGATGTCCGGCAGATCCGGCTCCAGGAACCGCAGGATCGTGATCGGACCGCCGGCCGCCGCCAGGCCGCCGAGGCTGAACGGCGCGACCTGCAGCGTGACATTGGGCAGCTCCGCCATCGAGCGGAGATGCCTGAGCTGATCGGTCATCACACCGGGCCCGCCGAGCGGGCGGCGCAGTGATGCCTCGTCGATCACCGCCCACAGCCGCGGCGCGTCCGGCGCGGTCAGCAGCGCCTGCCGCTGTACGCGCAGCGCGACCCGTCTCTCGATCTCCTCGGCGGAGGCCCGCGGATGGCCGAGCTGGGCCACCGCATGGGCGTAGCCCTCGGTCTGGAGCAGGCCGGGTACGAACTGGACCTCGTAGGTGCGGATGACGGAGGCGGCCTCCTCGAGGCCGATGTGGGTCTCGAACCAGTTGGGCAGTACATCGCCGTACTGGTGCCACCAGCCCGGCGTGCTGGTGCGGCGGGCCAGCTTGAGGAAGTCGGAGCGGTCCGCCTCGTCCGTGACGCCGTAGAGCGTCAGCAGATCGGCGACGTCCCGCTCCTTGCAGCTCACCCGGCCGAGCTCCAGGCGGCTGATCTTGGCATGGGAGCCGCGAATGGCGTCCCCGGCGGCTTCCCGGGTGACGCCGGCCGCCTCACGCAGCCGCCGGAGCTGGGTGCCCAGCACGATCCGCAGGACGGTGGGACCGCCCCGCGGATGCTCCAGATAGCGGCGCAGAGACGGTTGGGTGCTCGGCTTCGCGGCGATCATGCTGACTCCCCTGAGTGGTCGGGCGAATGCCCAGTGTCCCATCGGCCCGTACGCACGTACAGTCGGGGCGACTATCCGGCCGACATATGCGCCAGTGACGTCAGCCGCGGCCGAGCAGATCGTCGAAGTCGCCGTCCTTGGCGCCCTGGACGAAGGCCGCCATCTCGTCGTGGGTGTAGATCAGCGCCGGGCCCGACGCGCACCGGGAGTTGCGCACCGCGACCCCGCCGTCCGAAAGAACCGCCAGCTCAACGCAGTTGCCGCTGGGGTTGCTGCGGCGGCTCTTGCGCCAGACGGCGCCTTCGATGTGGGTCGCCGGCATGCCATTGGTGACTGACTCCATCACAGCTGCTCCCTTGCTGGAGGCGGTGCCTCCTACCGTTCCTGGCTCGCGATCAGGTTGGCGTGAACGAGCTCCTGAGTGACCGTCCTTACCGATGTAATTGCAGATGCACTTGCAGCGGGGGGCGGACGACGAGGATATTAGCTCTCCAGAGCACTCCACGCCCAGACCCGAAAAGCCCTTCGCGGAGATCGTGATGACCACACATCAGGCCGAGACCGTGCAGCACGCCCTTCGGGAGGAGCGGGAGGAACCATGTGACGAAACCTGGTGGATGCCCGGCCCCAACAGCTTCGCCGCCTGCGCGCTGAGCCCCTCCGCGCGCACCGTGGCGGAGGCCCGCCGCTTCACCCGGACGACCCTCGAGGGCTGGCAGATGTGCGCCGGCGTCGCCGAGGACGCCGCGACGGTCGTCTCCGAACTCGTCACCAACGCCCTGCGGTACGGCACCACGGACGGTGCGCTCGACGCTGCCGGCCCCGCCTGGCTCGCCCTGACCCGGCAGGACGCCACCGTGCTGTGCGCGGTCTCGGACCCCGGTACCAGCGCCCCGGTCGTCCAGGTGCACGACGAGCTCGCCGAATCCGGGCGCGGACTGCACATCGTCGATGTGCTGAGTGATGCCTGGGGCTGGACACCGCCGGACCGTCTGGGCAAGACCGTCTGGGCGACGGTGTCGATGCGCGGCTGACGCCCTGGGACTGCTGTCCCTGGGCCACTTCCGGGCGGGAGGTGCTGCTACGGGGTGACGCCCCCGACTGCGCCCGTACCCTCAGCCAGTCGGGCCGACCGGGCGGGCATGGCCGCCGGGCGCCCGGCCCGGAAGACGGCCAGCACCCGGCCGGCATCCGCCGGCAGCAGCGCGCCGAGTGAGGCGGCGGTGTCCGGGTTGTCGATGAGCTGGCTCAACGGATGGACGGCCAGGCCGAGTTCGGTGAGCGCGTACCAAGTGCGGACGAGATCCTGGCCGGCCCGGACGAGGTCGCGCTCGCCCATGTCCCGTGGCCCGGTGAACACCAGCACGCTGCCGTCGTGGCGCAACAGCCCGCGCTGGGTGCCCGCCAGCAGCCTGGCCAGCCCGAGCCGCCGCAGCAGGGCATACGGACGAGGAGCCAGTACGGCGCGGAGTCCGGCCGCTTCCGTACGGGAGAGGGCCAGGGCCTCGTAGGTGAGTCCGTCGGCGCGGTAACGGGGGTGGCCGGGGTGCAGCCGGAGCCAGGCGCGGAGTTCCGTGGCCACGGGGGCGGTGCCGAACAGGTGGCGATCGGCGCGTACGGCGAGAGCGGTGAGGGCGCGGGCGGGGAGTTCGAAGAGGGTGTGGGGGCCGGTCAATGCGCCTCGCACAGAGGTGAGTTGGGACGGGGTGAGGCGGCCGGGGAGGTGGGGGCCGCGGGCGCAGGTGCGGTCGGTGACGGTGGTGGAGGTGAAGGGTGTGGGGTGCGGCGCGCGGGCGGGCAGCAGGCGGGCGGCGGTCCGCCGGGCCGTGTCGACGGCGATCTCCGCGCGTACGGACAGGCCGGCGTCGGCCGCCACGGTCAGGCAGGTCTCCACGAACGCGCCCAGGGCGAGATGCAGATCGCGGCGGGTCGGGTCGCCGGCCGGGAGTTCGCGGTCGGCGGACCAGCCGATGGTGATCGCGCCGGGGCCGTAACGCAGTGTCCAGGGCTGGGTGTTGTGGGCGCTGGGGGCCCGGCGGCACAGTGCCTCGCGCTCGCGCAGGGCCCGTACCCATGGCTGCTCGGTGCCGGGCATCACAGCTCCCGCTCGTAGAAGGTGTAGCCGTGCAGCGGGCGGCCGCCGGCGCGGCGGTAGGAGGCGGCGGAGGCCGGGTTGGTGTGCTCGACGAAGGTGCTGCGCAGGGTGTGGTAGCCGCCGGTGCGCAGGCCTCGGTGCAGCTCCCGGGAGAGCAGGGTGAGATAGCCGTTGTCCTGTTCGTCCGGGACGGTGCCCTTGATGATCAGTACGGCCTCCTTGCGGTAGCGGGCGCAGGTGGCCAGCAGCTGGAGCTGACGGGGGAGGGGCAGGCGGCCCCGTGCGCGCATCACGAACGGGGAGATGTCCGGGACGGCCAGGACGAAGGCGATCGGGCGGCCCGCCTTGGTGAGATGGAGGAGCAGCCGCTCGTCCAGGAGGTGGGCCAGACCATCCGTCTGGGCGGCGAGCTGGTCGGCGGAAATCTCGGTGTAGTACGGGAGTGGGGCGAAGGCCGCATTGAGCATGGTGCGCAGCAGTGGCAGCTGCTCGGCGAGGCGGCGGCGGGAGCCGTGGTGGATGCGGAGGTCTTCGGCGGCGATGCGGCTGTCGTCGAAGCGGAATGTCGTGTCGGGGTCGAGGGTGTCCAGGTCCGGGCAGATCCAGGTGTCGGAGGGAAAGCGTCGGGTGAAGCCGTGGTGCTCGTATGCGGCCGGGTAGTGCGGGGGATTCCAGGCCGAGTCGATGAAGCCGCGCTCCTCGAAGCCCGAGGTGATCACGCCGCCGGACTGGTTGGGCAGCAGACTCACCGGGCCGAAGAGGCCCGTCGCCCCGGCCTTGCGCCCGGTGTGTTCCGCGAGGTCGAAGAGGCGTCCGGCGACCTCCGTGTCGGTGAACTCGGTCAGTCCGAACAGCTGGGTGGGGCGGCCGAGTTGGCGGTCCATGGCATCCGAGCGGTGCAGGCAGATCCGGCCGACCGGGCGGCCCGTACGGGTCTCGGTGGCGAGATGCAGGGCGGTGGCGCCGGTGCGGTGCCAGTCGGCGATCGTGGCCGCGAGGGTGGGGACGTGCCTGCCGGGCGGATGCAGCCGGAGCGGCAGCTCGCAGAAGGCGCGCAGGGAGCGGCGGTCGGTGACGGGGGAGAGGGTGAGCGGCGTGGCAGACATGGTCAGCGGTCGGCGTCCGGGGTGCGGTGGGAGACGGTGCGCGGGGTGTGCTCGTATGACAGCGGGGTGAAGGTGTCGATATGGCCCAGGCGGCCGTCCTCGGCGCGCCAGATGCCGTTGGTGTAGCCGGACTCCTCGGCGGTGTAGATACGGATGTAGCCGCCGGTGGCCCGGCCGGAGCCCTCGTCCGTCAGCCAGCACATCAGCTCGTGATGGGCCTTGCCGCGGGCGAATTTCAACAGGTCGTCGCGCTCGGTGAAGAAGGCGATGGTGCCCAGGGTGTACGGGAAGCGCCAGTACACCTTGTGCCAGACATAGCCGCGCATCCGCCGCATCTCGCGGACCATGCGCAGCCAGCGGGGCGTCAGGGCCACGATGGCGCGCAGGCCGGAGTAGGAGGTGGCGCCGACGAACAGGGCGCCGGCCGGGCCGGGGGCGGGGGTGCGGGAGAAGTCGGTGCTGCGCACGTCAGGCCCCGCCGCGGATCAGATAGCGGTTCTTGATGGACGAGGCGCCGGCGAACGGGCCGGTGCCGTACGCATGCAGCTCGATCGCGATCTCGCGCGCCGAGGGGTCCTCCTCCACCGACTGGGCGAAGTCCCTGCTGGTGGCGGCGAGATGGCGCAGCACACCGTACTGGCAGGACTTGGCCAGCCGGTCCGCCTCGGCGGCCGACAGCGTTGCCCCGCGCCGCAGCTGGACATGCACGACCGGCCGTGCCTCCAGATCGTCGCCCGCGCCGAGTGCCAGGCAGAACCCCTCGATCAGTTCGGCCAGCGGGTTTCCTGCATAGAGTCCGTATTCGACGTCCTGCGGATAGATGTTGGCCCCCATGTAAGAGATGGTCGAATCGGCCCGTCCGTACAGGAACAGCAGCGGCAGCCGCATCCGCTCGCGGCCCGCGGCCGCCTGTGCGCGGTCGAGCAACTCGGGCCGGGACACGGCCAGTTGCTCCAGCTTCCGCCAGGCCTGGGGGAACGTGGTCAGCGTTCCCTCGTCGCCGATGTTGTAGCGCAGCTTCGGTGCCATCACGGCGGTGGAATTGATGGTGCACAGCACCTCGCCGGTGCGGGCGTCGCCGGTGGTCTCCAGATAGGTCTCGAGTGGGTTGTACTGGAAGACCATCGGCAGGCGCTGTTCGTCCGCACCGAGGAAGGCCGCCCGCGCCGCCGGGTCCTCGCGGATCAGCCGGCGCAGCCAGACGGTGAACGTGGTCTCGCCGCCCATGCCGATGGTCAGGTCGGAGGCGCCGTATCCGGAGCGGACCTTGCCGAAGATGTCGCCGACGTAGTCGCGCAGCGCCTCCGTCATGCCTTCGCCGCCGACCATCGCCGCCAGGCGGTAGTCCTTGCGGGCGGCGGCGAACCACTCCTCGGTGGCCAGTCGGTCCCGCAGATGCTTGAGGAAGGGCGGGTAGGCGGTGACGAGGTAGTCGTAGCGCGGTCCGAAGTGGCGCAGCGTATCGACGATCTTGTCGAGGTCGGGACCGGTGTTCTTGACGGTGGCGATCCGGGCCATCGCGATGCCGGTGTTGGTGCCGGTGGCCCAGGCGCCCATCGAGTACGCGTTGATCACGAACAGCTTCTTGGAGGGAAAGACGAGGGAGGTGTACCCCGCGACATTGCGGTGCACGGTCTTCAGCTCGCGGCGCCCGCGGATCCAGTTGTACGGGGTGCCGGAGGAGCCGGAGGACTCGTCGACGACGCTGCCGGCGATCTCCGGCCTCCCCTTCCAGCACCGTTCGTGCTCGGGGTACGCCGTGACGTACGACTCCTTGTCGGTGGGCGGATAGGACGTCGTACGAAACCAGCGGAAGCGCCAGCCGTGGCGGTCGAGATGGGCGGCGTACGCGGGCACGTCGAGCGCCGCGAACTGACAGGTCATCCAGGCGTGCAGATGCGCGAACCGCCCCATCCAGGGCCGGTAGTTACGGGCCATCAGCCGCCAGGTCACGGGCCGCACGCCGTACAGACGGTAGAGCGAGGTGAGCGCCGCGGTGACGGCGCGCAGCAACCACTGCCGCGCGGGTGTACCCATGATGCGAGATCCCCCAGACCCGATCGATGCGGTGTGTCACCGACATCCTCGGGGCCGGGCCTGGAGGCGTCATGAGCTCGGCTACTCAGTTCTGCGCGTGAGTATCCCGGACGTCCAGGGGGCCGGCTTCGCCCGATACTCTGCCCGACGTGATCAACTCGTATACGGGCCGTGACGATGCCGGCGTGGCGATAGCTGCGGCCCGCGCGGGCGCGGACGTGGTGCGCAGCATGTACGGCCTGCGGCTCGCCCGCATCGACAAGGGCGCCGGAGACTTCGCCACCGCCGCCGATGTGGAGGCCGAGCGGACGATCCTCGGCGTCATCCGTGCGGCTCGGCCCGATGATGCGGTGCTCGGTGAGGAAAGCGGGCCGCAGGGTACGGCCGGCGCTGTACGCCAGTGGCTGGTGGATCCCTTGTGCGGCACGCTCAACTACGCCGTCGGCAACATGCTGGTGGCCGTCAACGTGGCGCTGCGCAACGGGGCGGCGGCGGTGGCCGATCCGTTCAGCGGCGAGGTCTTCTTCACCGACGGTGAGGCCGCCTGGGTGCGGCACGACGGGGCCGATGCGCGGCCGGCGCCCACGCCTGCCGGCCGGCTGGTGGACGTCAACCTGGATCCGCCGTTCCCGAGCGCGCCCGGATTCCGGGCCGTGGACCTGCTGGCCCACCCCGAGTTCGTTGCGCGGTTCCGGCCGCGGGTCGTGTCCACGACGCTGGCGTTGGCCTGGGTCGCCGCCGGCAAGCGCGCCGCGTATGTCACCGATGGCGGCGACCTGTCAGGGAGCGTGCATTTCGCCGCCGGTATCGCCGTGTGCCGGGCCGCCGGCTGCGTGGTCACCGGGATCGACGGCGCCCCGATCGGGCAGGCGGGCCGCGGACTTGTGGTGGCCGCCGACGCCGACACCCACGAGCGGCTGATGTCGGTGATCCGCAGTCGCAGCTAGTGCGCGCGTGCCCTGGCTGGGGCCGCTCGGCGCGCACGACAGAAAGTGACTGATTTGGGGCATTCGGGTGAAACCTTACGGTTTCCCGCGCGTAACGGTCCGTGTGCAGAGGCAAGGAGACGGCCATCTGGCGTGCCTTGCCGGAGGGAAGTCGCTTCGACCGCCTGCCGCCGCTCCCTGCCCTGGGGCGCTACTCCCTGCAGCACGGAATGCCAAGTTGCCTCCCTGATGTCTGACTGGCTGGTGACCGCACTCCGGCCGAGTACGTCACGAGTCGCGAAGGAGAGCGCAATGGGATGGAACCGCAATGATCTGACCGCCGCTTCGGGCAGCCCCGCGCCCGCTGCCGGGAACCCGGACGGCTACACCTGGGACGTGGACAAGACCCAGCACGTGGTTTACCGGGGCCAGGACAATCGCATCCACGAGCTGTGGTTCAACGGCGGATGGCATCACAACGACCTGATCGCCGCGTCGGGCAGTCAGGTTCTGGCGAACGGCGACCCCTCTGGTTACACCTGGGACGTGGACGGCACCCAGCACGTCGTGTACTGCGGCCTGAACACCCACATACAGGAGCTGTGGTTCAACGGCGCATGGCACCACAACGACCTCCACGCCGCATCGGGCCTCCCGAAACCCGCCCATCCCAACGGCGACCCCGCGGGTTACACCTGGGACGTGGACAAGACCCAGCACGTCGTGTTCTGCAATGAGGACAGCAACGTCCAGGAGGTGTGGTTCAACGGCACCTGGCACCACAACGACCTGAACATTGCCTCCGGCAGCCCCGCGAAGGTGGCGGGATTCCCGGACGGCTACACCTGGGACGTGGACGGCACCCAGCACGTGGTCTACCGCGGCCACGACAGTCACATCCATGAGCTGTGGTTCAACGGCGCCTGGCACCACAATGACCTGACCGTCGCGTCCGGCAGCCCCGCGGAGGCCGCCGGCGACCCCGCCGGGTACACCTGGGACGTGGACAAGACCCAGCATGTGGTCTTCCGCGGCCACGACAGCCGCATCCATGAGCTGTGGTTCAACGGCGGATGGCACCACAACGACCTGATCACCGCGTCGGGCAGCCAGGTTGCGGCGGATTCCGATCCGGTCGGCTACACCTGGGACGTGGACGGCACCCAGCACGTGATCTACCGCGGCCAGGACAGTCATATCCATGAGCTGTGGTTCAACGGCGCCTGGCACCACAACGACCTGACCGTCGCGTCCGGCAGCTCCGTGCAGGCTGTCGGCACCCCGGCCGGGTACACCTGGGACGTGGACAGGACCCAGCACGTGGTCTACCGCGGCCAGGACGCTCACCTCCACGAGCTGTGGTTCCCGGCGTGATGCCCCTGGCGCATCCAAGGACGGCCCACCGGTCCCGCATCGCGGCCGGCGGGCCCGTCCGGCCAACGGTGTGACGCGCCGGAGTGCCCGTCAGTCCTCGTCGTACGGGGCTTGAGCACCGTCCGGGAGGCCGAAGGCGTCCAGCAGCCGCTCGGCCGCCAGCGTCGCCGTGATCGCGCCCTCGCGTACCTCGTGCTCGATACCGGGGCCGAGACGGCGCACCTCCGGGTGCTCCTGGAGGCGGTCGATGAGCCGCTCGCGCACCATCGACCAGGTCCAGTCGACCTGCTGGGTGCGGCGGCGCTCGGCCAGGGCGCCGGTGGAGTCCAGCAGGGTGCGGTGCTGCTCGATCCGCTCCCAGACCGTCTTCAGGCCGGTGCCCTCGCGGGCGCTGCACGTCAGGACCGGAGGCGTCCAGACGGCGTCGGCAGGCTGCAACAGCCGTAGCGCACCGGCCAGTTCGCGGGCCGCCGAGCGGGCGTCCCGCTCGTGCGGCCCGTCGGCCTTGTTGACGGACACCAGGTCCGCCAGCTCCAGGACGCCCTTCTTGATGCCCTGGAGCTGGTCGCCGGTACGGGCCAGCGTCAGCAGGAGGAAGGTGTCGACCATGTTGGCGACGGTGGTTTCGGACTGGCCGACGCCGACCGTCTCCACCAGGACGACGTCATAGCCCGCCGCTTCCATGACGACGATGGACTCGCGGGTGGCCCGGGCCACCCCGCCCAGCGTCCCGGACGTGGGCGAGGGGCGGACGAACGCCGCCGGGTCCGTCGCCAGCCGCTCCATCCGGGTCTTGTCGCCCAGGATGGAGCCGCCGGTACGGCTGGAGGACGGGTCGACGGCGAGCACCGCCACCCGGTGCCCCATACCGGTCAGCAGCGTGCCGAGGGCGTCGATGAAGGTCGACTTGCCGACGCCCGGCACCCCGCTGATGCCCACCCGGCGGGCCTGTCCTGCGTACGGCAGCAGCCGGACGAGCAGTTGCTGGGCCGCCGCGCGGTGGTCGGCCCGGCTGGACTCGACCAGGGTGACGGCCCGGGCGATCCAGGCCCGCGAGCCGGCCCGTACCCCCTCGGCGTACCGTTCGACATCGATCGTCGCAGGCATGACCCCCCGCTCAGAGCTCGTGGCCGAGGACCGAGGCCAGGTCCTTGACCAGGTCGTGGGCGGCATCGGGGATGACCGTGCCGGGCAGGAAGACGGCGGCCGCGCCCATGTCGCGCAGCGGCTGGACGTCCTGCGGCGGGATCACCCCGCCCACCACGATCGTGATGTCCTCCCGGTCCTCGGCGGCCAGCGCCTCCCGCAGCGCCGGCACCAGCGTGAGGTGGCCGGCGGCGAGGGACGACACCCCGACGATGTGGACGTCGGCCTCGACCGCCTGACGGGCCACCTCGGCCGGCGTCTGGAACAGCGGGCCGACATCGACGTCGAAGCCCAGGTCGGCAAAGGCCGTGGCGATCACCTTCTGGCCGCGGTCATGGCCGTCCTGGCCCATCTTGGCCACCAGGATGCGCGGCCGGCGTCCCTCGGCGCGCTCGAACCCGGCCACCAGGTCGCGGGTGCGCTCGACCCCGGAGGAAGGGCCCGCTTCGTCTCGGTACACACCGGAGATGGTACGGATCTGCCCGGAGTGACGTCCGTAGACCGTCTCCAGGGCGTCGGAGATCTCGCCGACGGTCGCCATCGCGCGCGCCGCGTTCACGGCCAGTGCGAGGAGATTGCCCTCAAGTCCCGCACCGGGACCGGACTTTGCCGCCTCCGTCAGCGCCCGCAGCGCGTCCTGGCAGGCCACCTCGTCGCGCTCCGCGCGCAACCGCTTCAGCTTCTCGATCTGCTGGGCGCGCACCGCGGAGTTGTCGACCTTGAGGACCTCGATCTCCTCATCCGTCTCCACCGGGTACTTGTTGACGCCGATCAGCGCCTGCCGCCCCGAGTCGATCCGCGCCTGGGTACGGGCCGCGGCCTCCTCGACGCGCAGCTTGGGGATGCCCGCGTCGATGGCCTTGGCCATGCCGCCGGCCTCCTCGACCTCCTCGATGTGCTGCCAGGCCCGCCGCGCCAGATCGTGAGTGAGCTTCTCGACGTACGCGCTGCCGCCCCACGGGTCGATGACCCGGCAGGTCCCCGACTCCTGCTGGAGGAAGAGCTGGGTGTTACGGGCGATCCGCGCCGAGAAGTCGGTGGGCAGGGCGAGCGCCTCGTCGAGGGCGTTGGTGTGCAGGGACTGGGTGTGGCCCTGGGTGGCGGCCATCGCCTCCACACACGTCCGCGTGACGTTGTTGAAGACGTCCTGAGCGGTGAGCGACCAGCCCGAGGTCTGCGAATGGGTGCGCAGGGAAAGGGACTTGGGGTTCTTCGGGTCGAAGCGCTGGACGAGGCGCGCCCACAGCAGCCGGGCCGCCCGCAGCTTGGCGATCTCCATGAAGAAGTTCATGCCGATCGCCCAGAAGAAGGACAGACGCGGGGCGAAGGAGTCCACGTCCATGCCGGCCTCGATGCCCGCGCGCAGATACTCCACCCCGTCGGCGAGGGTGTAGGCCAGCTCCAGGTCGGCCGTCGCGCCCGCCTCCTGGATGTGATAGCCGGAGATGGAGATGGAGTTGTAGCGCGGCATCTTCTGCGAGGTGTACGAGAAGATGTCGGAGATGATCCGCATCGAGGGCTGCGGCGGATAGATGTAGGTGTTGCGGACCATGAACTCCTTGAGGATGTCGTTCTGGATGGTCCCGGCCAGCTTCTCGGGCGGTACGCCCTGTTCCTCGGCGGCCACGATGTAGAGGGCGAGTACGGGCAGCACCGCGCCGTTCATCGTCATCGACACGGTCATCTTGTCCAGCGGGATGCCCTCGAAGAGCTGCCGCATGTCGTAGATCGAGTCGATGGCGACGCCCGCCATGCCGACGTCGCCGGTGACGCGCGGGTGGTCGCTGTCGTAGCCGCGGTGGGTCGGCAGGTCGAAGGCGACCGACAGGCCCTTCTGTCCGGCCGCGAGGTTACGGCGGTAGAAGGCGTTGGACTCCTCGGCGGTGGAAAAGCCCGCGTACTGCCGGATCGTCCAGGGCTGGTTGACGTACATCGTCGGGTACGGGCCCCGCAGATACGGCGTGACGCCCGGGTATGTGCCCAGGAAGTCCAGGCCCGCCAGGTCCGCCTCGGTGTAGAGCGGCTTGACGTCGATGCCCTCCGGGGTCTCCCAGGTCAGGTCCTCGACGCCCTTGCCGGTGGCCTGCTGGACGGCGTCCGCCCACTGCCCGGCGTCGGCCGCCGCGGCCGGGCCACCCAGCTCCACCGTGCTGAAGTCCGGGATGGCGCCCGCCTGTTGCGTCGACTCACCCATCACGCCACCTCCATGACATCCAGGGCCGAGGACAGCACCTCGACCGCGTCGCAGCCCGCGAAGACGAACGCGTCCACACCGGCCTCTACGAATTCCTCGCGGCGCTCGCCCGGCCTACCCGCCAGGTGCACCCGCAGCGCCCCCGCCGACTTCAGCGCGGCCGCCACGGCCGCCGCTTGCTCGCCGTACACCGCATCGCTCGCACACAGACAGGCGGTCCGCGCGCCGCTGCGGGCGAACGCCTCGGCCACCGACTCCGCGTCCACGCTCTCCTGGAGGGTCTCGATACCGCCCGCCTGGAAGAGGTTGGCGGCGAAGGTCGCCCGCGCGGTGTGCGCCGCGACCGGACCGAGTGCCGCCAGGAAGACCTTCGGGCGTTCCCCGCCGGCCGCCAGATGCGCGTCGGACCGGGACCGCAGCCTCTCGTACGCATCGTCCCTGCGCACCCGCGGCAGCCCCCCGCCCACCGGCGCGGGAGCCGGGTCGCGGTGGACGGGCGGCTCGGCGAGATGCGGGAACTCGCTGACGCCGGTGATCGGTTCGCGGCGGTGGGCGAGGTCTTCGCTGCGGTGTGCCCAGGTGCGCGCCAGCCGCTCGCCGAGCATCCCGGAGCGCAGCGCCGCGGCCTGACCGCCCGCGCCCTCGATCTCCTGGAAGAACGCCCAGGCCGCGTGCGCCAGTTCGTCGGTGAGACGCTCCACGTACCAGGAGCCGCCCGCGGGGTCGATCACCTTCGACAGGTGGGACTCCTCCAGCAGCACGGACTGGGTGTTGCGGGCGATACGGCGGGCGAAGGCATCGGGCAGGCCCAGCGCCGCGTCGAACGGCAGCACCGTCACCGCGTCCGCGCCGCCCACGCCCGCGGACAGCCCGGCGACGGTGGTGCGCAGCATGTTCACCCAGGGGTCCCGACGGGTCATCATCACCGTGGAGGTGACCGCGTGCTGGCGCTGCGCGGACGCCTCGGACGAGGCCCCGCACACCTCGGCGACCCGCGCCCACAGCCGGCGGGCGGCGCGCAGCTTGGCGATGGTCAGGAACTGGTCGGCGGTGGCGGCGTAGCGGAACTCCAGCTGCCGGCAGGCGTCGTCGATGGCGAGACCGGCCCCCGTCAGCTCCCGGAGGTAGGCGACGCCGGTGGCCAGCGAGGCGCCCAGTTCCTCGGCGGTGGAGCCGCCCGCCTCGTGGTACGGCAGCGCGTCCACGACCAGCGCCCGCAGCCGCGGCGCATCGGTGGTGCAGCGCTCGGCGAGCCGGGCGGCCGCGGCCAACTGGTCGGGCAGCGAGCCGTCGTCGCCGGTACGGGCCAGCAGGCCGAGCGGGTCGGCGCCCAGGTTGCCGGACGCCTCGGACAGCGCCACGCCACCGGCGTCGTACAGCCGCAGCAGTTCCTCGGCGGCCGCGGCGAAATCGGCGCCGGGGTCCAGGGCCACGGCGGCCAGGTCCAGATAGACGCCCTGGAGTGCCTGCGCCAGCCCCGCCACCGGGATCCCGCCGTCCCCGACGGTCAGCCACAGAGAGGTGACGCCGTTCTCCAGGTCGGCCAGGAGGCAGGCATGGGCGCGCTCGGGATCGGTGTCCGCATGGCGCTGGCGTACGTCCCACCCGGCGGCGGCCGTGCCCTCGGGGCGGCCGGCCCGTACGAAGGGCGGGAAACCGGGGTGGCCGGCGGCGGCCGACGTGTCCTCGGCGGTGTACAGCGGGCGGATGCGGATCCCGTCCTGGAGATCTGTGGCAAGCGCGTCCTCGGCGGCGGCACCGGCGGCTTGCGTGACGCCCGATTTGCGCAGCACGCCTTCGACAAGGCGCTGCCACTGCTCTCGGTCCACGTCCGGGAATGCGGCGGCCAGGGGGAGTTCGGGGGACTCGGCGGTCATGGCAGCAGGCTAGGCGAACGACCGTTCGCTGGAGCAGGGCTCCCGCTGTGACCTTGCCCTCTTTGGCCTGGCGTTTGTCCGTATCGGACCGGCATTGCGCAGACATCCGACCGCCGTCCCGCCCTGATCGATCAGCGGGCCCGGGTTGCCGGGAGGTGATCTTCCGGCTCAGTACGGTGGGTGCGGCACCCTCCCCCAAGCTCATAGGGAGCAGGGGGACCCCCCAGAGGAGCGCGATGTCCAGGCTGCCGATCACCCGCACCGCGGCCGTCGCGGCCCTGCTCCTGACCGTGTCCTTACTCCTCTGGGTGCTGCCAAGGGGCGCCGCCCCGGACGGCACCCCGTCCTGCACCGGCCGCCGCATCGCCTCCTGGTCCACCGATACCGGACACACCGTCGCATTCGCCCGCTACGGCGACGACAACACCCGGGTCGACGACTGGACCGGCGGCGACGGCACCCACTCGGTCCGGCTGCCCGACGGCCGTAGCCTCTGGCTCTTCTCCGACACCTTCCTGGACCGGGTGCAGCCGCCGCCCAACCCCCAGGGACAGCAGCACCGTTGGCGCACGGCGGACCGCGGCGGCACGCCCTACCTCAGGCACAACTCCCTTGTCCTGATGTCCCGTTCGGGACGGCCGGAGCGCACCCTGACCGGCGGCACCGCGGCCGCACCCGGCCCCTTCTTCCCGGACCCACCGGGCGGCGGCTGGCGCTGGCCGGTCCACGCGAGCGTGGAACCCCGTACGCCCGGGAGCCGGGAGAAGGTCGTCCGCGTCCTGCTGTGGAACCGCGCCCCCGGTACCGGCCCGTGGATCTTCGGCGTGCCGCGCGGCACCGAGGTCGCCACGCTCTCGCTGCCGGGCCTGCGCCTGGAGGGGATCACGGAGACCGTGGGCCAGGCGTCCGTCGCGGATCCTGGACGGCGGGTCCTGTACGGGACGGCGGCGGTCACCGAAGGTGCCTGGACGTATGTCTTCGGTGGCGACGACCCGCCGTCGTCGCCGGCCTCCAGCGCCTACCTCGCGCGGGTCCCGGCCGGCCGGCTCGGCGACCGCGGCCGATGGCGGTTCTGGGACGGCGCCCACTGGCAGCGGCGGGCCGGGAGCGCCCGGCCGGTGCTGCGCGCGGGCGGGCGGCGCAGCGTCGGCAGCGCCTTCACCGTCGTCCGTGATGATGGGGGCGCCCCCGCGCATGGGGGTACCCCCTCTCGAGCGAAGCCCAGAGTGGGGGACACCTGGGTGCTGTTCACCATGGACACCGGGGGAGCGGGCACGGCAGGGATGCGGACGGCCACCAGCTACTGGTCCTGCTCGCCCCGCGGCCCCTGGCACGGCCCGAACGGCCGCATCACCCCGCCCCGGCCCGCCGACGCCGACCCGCAGTACGTGGCCGCGTACAACCCCCAGGTGCACCCCGGTTTCACCGCGTCCGGACGGCGGCTGCTGCTCAGCTATGACATCAACTGGCTGGGCCCGGCCCCGGCTGACCCGCGCCTCAACGGCAATGTGGAGCTCTACCGGCCGCGGTTCCTGCGGGTGCGGCTGCGGCCGTGACGGCGCTCGGCGGCGCTGCGGTGATCGACCGCTGCAGCGCTCAACTCCCGTGCCGAGCACGCCAGTTACGCGCCGCCTCGTCGACATTGAACGGTGTGAGATTCAGTGGCGGCCCCTCGAGCGGCGTACGCAGGGCCGCGCGGATCCGCTCGTTGACGTCCGTCAGGATGCGGCGCAGGGCCGCCTCGGTGGGGGCCTTGGACGCGGCCTCCAGGGCGTCCTCGGCCTCCTTGCGCAGTACCAGCGACGGCGGCAGATACGAGACGTTCTCGCGCGCCATCTTCTCCTTGATCCACCACAGCTCGTCGTACGGCCGGTCGAGGTGGGGCAGCGGCTTCCCGGCGCCGGGCAGGTCGGCGAACTCGCCGCGCTCGGTCGCCTCGCGGATCTGCCGGTCGACCCAGGTCTCGTAGGCGGGGCCAGGGGGTTCGCGCTCGGTCATCGCGGGGCCTCCCGGGGTTCGCCGGCGGCCGGTCCTCGTGGCACACGGGTGCCTGCCTTCACCGTAACGCGCGCGTACCCCGGCGCGGGTCTCAGCCCGCGGACCTCGGCGTCGCGGTGTTCGGGCTCGGCTGGACCACCGGGAAGGCGTTGTTGCCGCCGCAGACCATGGGGCCGACGCGGACGCCCTCGCCCACGACCGTGACGGTGACCTCGCCCGGCGGCTTGTCCCCCGGGACGCGGGCGTTGGCCGCCGTGCACACCAGCTGGTTGAGCGAGGGGGAGTCCAGCAGCTTCGCATTCATCGGGAGCGTGAGGGCGACCCTGCCCTGGCCGGTGGTGGCGGTCAGCCGCCCGGGGAACTTCGGCAGCACGCTGGAGAGACCGCGCTGGCGTTCGGCGTGGTTCGGGCCGTCCATCAGCAGCTCGATGGCCTCCTGCGGATCGACCGGTGCCTTGGCGGGGCGGGTCGCCGAGCGCAGCCCGTTCGGGCCGTAGAAGAACAGCTGGACGTCGGCGGCGGGCTCGCCGGGGGACTTCACGCCGGTGGCGGGCTCGCCGGCGTCGATCACGTCGGTGGACTCGATACCGCAGCCGGTCAGCGCACCGGCCAGCGCACCGGCCAGCAGGCCGCCCGCCAGGCCGCCCGCCACGGTCCGCCGGACCCGTGCACCGAGCAGGGTATTGAGGGCATTGAGGGCGTTCATGCGTCGTTCTCTTTCCCCGCGTCGGGACAGCCGGCGTCCGGGCCGTCGCCGTCCGCGGCGGTGTGCTCCGGGGCCCGCCGCAGCGGCAGCTCCACGGTGAAGACCGCGCCGCCGTCGGGAGAGTTGGCGGCGCGCAGGGTGCCGCCGTGCAGCCGTACGTTCTCCAGCGCGATGGCCAGACCCAGACCGCTGCCCTCCGAGCGGGCGCGGGCGGAGTCCGCCTTGTAGAAGCGGTCGAAGACATGCGGCAGGACCTCGGGATCGATGCCGGGGCCGCTGTCGGCGATCTCGATCAGCAGCCGCCCGGATTCCGGCTCCGGGGCGGGCAGCCGTACCCGGACCGGCTCGCCGCCGTGGTGCAGGGCATTGCCGACCAGGTTGGCGACCACCACATCCAGCCGCCGCGGGTCGAGCCGGGCCCGTACGTCCTGCGCAAGCTCCGCCGTCACCCGCTGCTGCCAGGCCCTGGCCTGCAGCGTCTTGCGGATGGTCTCGGCGACGTCCACCTCGTCCAGATGCAGCGCGGCGGCCCCCGCGTCGAACCGAGAGACCTCCATCAGGTCCTCCACCATCCGCGCCAGCTTGCCGGTCTCCTGGCTGATCAGCCGGACCGCGGAGGCGGTGTCGGGGTCGAGGGATTCGGCGTCCTCGTCGAGGATCTCGGTGACCGCGGACATCGCCGCCAGCGGCGTGCGCAGCTCGTGCGAGACATCGGCGGCGAAGCGCCGGGCGTTGGCCTCCAGCCGGCGCAGCTCCGCGACGCTCTCCTCCAGCTCGGCGGCCATGTCGTTGAACGTCCGGGACAGCTCGGAGAGTTCGTCGGTGCCCTTCACGTCCAGCCGGGTGTCCAGCTTGCCCTCGGCGAGCCGCCCGGCTGCCTGCCGCAGTCGCCGTACGGGCCGCAGCACCCCGCCGGCGGCCAGCAGCGCCGGGATCACAGCCAGCGCCAGCACCGGCACCGCGCCGCCCCGCGCCGCGCTCACCAGCGCTTCGACATTGGCCTCCTCGGCGTTCAGCGGCAGCTGCGCGTAGACGGTCAGCGCGGAGGCCTTGCCGTCGGACTGCCGCACCGGCATCCCGATCACCAGCCAGGGGGCACCGCTGTGGTCGGTGCGCTGGAAGACCGGCACATGGCGCTTCTCCACCGACTCCCGCAGACCGGGCGGAACCACCACACCGCCGCGCAGCCCGCTGTCCTCGCTGTCCGGGACACCGTTGTAGTGCACCGAGATGTCCCAGTCCCGGGAGGTGCCCGAGCGCTCCAGCTGGACCCGGAAGAAGTCCAGGTCCGACTGGGAGGGCGGCACCGTGAGTTCCGGCGCCAGCGAATTGATCTGCGCCCGCAGGTCGTTGACGGCGATGTCCTGGGAGCGCTGGAGGATGGCGTTACGGGCCTCGCGGTAGGTCAGGCCCGCGGTGGTCAGCGCGCTCACGGCGGCCACCAGCACGAACACGACGACGAGCCGGGCGCGCAGCCCGCGCAGACGGGTGGGGACCAGCCGGCCCAGGCGGCTCACAGGGGCCCGAAGCGGTAGCCGAAGCCCCGCACGGTCTGGACGTAACGGGGGCTGCGCGGGGTGTCCTCTATCTTCGTCCGCAGCCGCATCACACACGCATCGACCAGCCGGGCATCGCCGTGGTAGCTGTGCTCCCAGACATGCTCCAGCAACTGCTGGCGGCTGAAGACCTGCCCCGGCGTGGCCGACAGGAACAGCAGCAGCTTCATCTCCGAGGGGGCCAGCGCCAGGTCCTGGCCGCCCTTGCCGACGACCAGGCCGGCCCGGTCGATGGCCAGCTCGCCGTACGTCTCCACGGGCGTCGGGCCCGGCTCCGTACCGGGCGAGTCCCCGTTGGCGGGCAGCGCGGTACGGCGTAGCACCGCACGGATCCGTGCCTCGAGGACCTCGCCGCGGGCGGGCTTGACGATGTAGTCGTCCGCGCCGGCCTCCAGTCCGAGCACCACGTCCAGATCGTCGCCGCGGGCGGTGAGCATGATGATCGGCAGCTGCCGGTCGGCACGGATCAGCCGGCAGATCTCGAAGCCGTCCTTGCCGGGCAGCATCAGATCGAGCAGGACGATGTCCGGGCGGAAGCCCGGCAGCACGTCCAGGCCTTCCTCGCCGCTGGCCGCGGCCGCCACCTCGTGGCCGCGCCGCCGTAGTGCGAGGGTCACTCCGTCCCGTACGGCGGCGTCGTCCTCGATCAGAAGTACACGTGGCATGGGTCCAGTATCAAAGAGTTTCATGATGGATCCGTAACAGGAGCAGCCTGCCCCCGGTCCCCTGCATCTGTCGTGGTGCAAGGCGGCGTGTGCGACGGCACCGCCGTCTTCGGTACGCACATGAGCATCGGGTGAGGGACGGGATTCACATGGCACGGCGGCGCTTCGGCATCGAGGGCGGGATCATCGGAGTGGTCGCAGCGGCGGCCGTGTCGCTGACCGCCGCGGGGATTCTCGCGTTCGTCCAGTTCGGTGGCTCCGAACAGGCCAGCGCCGACTCGGCCGGCAAGGACGGCCGGCAGGCGGCCCGTACCGTCAAGGTGAAGTCGTCGATCGTGCACGCCTCGGACCGCCCCGGCCGCAGCCTCAACATCACCATCGACGACGGCCCCGACCCGGTCTGGACCCCCAAGGTGCTCGAGGTCCTCAAGAAGCACGGCGTCAAGGCCACCTTCTGCATGATCGGCCCGCAGGCCGCGGCCCACCCCGACATCGTCCGGCAGGTGGTGGCCGCCGGACACCGGCTCTGCAACCACACCGTCGCCCACAACACGGCCATGGACCACCGCCCGCAGAGCTACCAGTCGCAGCAGATACTCGGCGCCCAGAAGATGATCGAGAAGGCGGCGGGCGGAGCCAAGGTGGCGTACTACCGCGCGCCCGGCGGCGCCTTCACGCCCTACAGCCGGCAGCTCGCCGCCGACCACGGCATGCGCCCGCTGGGCTGGAACATCGACAGCAAGGACTTCGAGAGCGGCAGCGTCGCGGCGATCGAGGCGACGGTGCGCGGGGAGCTGACCAACGGGCCGACGGTGCTCTTCCACGACGGCGGCCGCAGCGGTGGGCACCGGCCAGTTCTCGATCATCCGCAGGCTCTGCATGTCCCGAGCCTACGGGGTGCCCCCGCCCCTTCAAAT